>JBDIAG010000006.1:0-23662 GCA_039812305.1 Actinomycetales bacterium
CATGAACACGCTGCCGGCCGCACCGATGGCCACCAGGGCGAGAGCCACGGAGACGACCCGGCGGAGACCGAAGCGATCCATCAGGGCCGCGGCGAACGGGGCCACCAGGCCGTAGAGGACGAGATTGAGGCTGACCGCGAGCGACATGACGCTCATCGACCAGCCGAACTCGGTGTGCAGCGGCACCATCAGCGCGCCGGGCGCACCCCGGAACCCGGCGGCACCGAAGAGCGCGAGGAACGCGACCGCGGCAACCAGCCAGGCGGGGTGCACGCGGTGACGCCGGGACGTGGTCCTCGGTGCCGTGCTGGAACGAGGAGCCGCCATCACCGACGCTCCCCGTCGGGGGTCTTCGTCGGGTCCGTGCGCCCGCGCGGCACCTGGCCATGGTCTCCTTGATCGCGGAACTCCACCGGTATCCCTCTCTCGTCGACCTTGCCGATCATCCACGCGGACGACACCGTGCCCTCGAGCAACCCGCGTCCTTGAGCAACCCCACCGATTGCACTAGCTTTCTTGAACGAAGCTTGAAACGATGAGGACCTTACCCGAGAACCAGGGGCGGCGGATAGCGATGGCATTGAGATCCGATTGGTCGGACGACGCCTGCCCGGTCCGGCGCGCGCTCGACGTCGTCGGCGACCCGTGGGTGCTCGTGATCATCCGGGACGTTCTCCACGGCCGCGGCCGGTTCGATGCCCTCCACGAGAACCTCGGCATCTCCGAGGCGGTGCTCAGCCGTCGCCTGCACGCGATGGTCGACGCCGGTCTGCTGGAGCGCGTGGACTATCGGGTGGGCGCGCGCACCCGACAGGGCTACGCGGCGACCCCGGCCGGCGCCGAACTGCTCCCCGTGCTGCAGCAGCTCGCGCTTTGGGGCGAGAGACACACCCGGACGCCCGATCATGCGGGCCACATGCCGATGGTGCACCGCTCCTGTGGGAACGAGACGACCCGGGGCGAGGTGTGCAGCAGTTGCGGCGAGCGGTTGGTCGCGGAGCAGATGACGTGGGTCAAACCGTGGAAGAACGCGAGCGACAACCTCGTCGGCGCTGGCGTCCTCCTCGCCGCCTCCGACGGTTGATCGGCGCGGGTGGCCACCATGCGGGAGAGAACCCTCACCCTGCTCGGACGGGATCGTCAGCCGTACGAGTCCACGATCCCCGGAACGCTGGGTGGCCATCGCGGCAGTCGCATCTACGGACGGCTGGACTGCCCGGCCGCACTGCGGGCGATCGACAAGGGCGGCTATGTGCGGTATCGCGTGTTCTTCGCGGACGAGGCGGTCGCGATCGCCGCCGGCTTCCGTCCCTGCGCTCGCTGCCTGCCGGAGAAGTACCGGGTGTGGAAGCGGGAGCGCTCGTGGGCGCGTCCTGACGTTCCTTCCTGATCGTCGGCGACAGGAGGGCTTCGTGGCGACCATCGGGCTTCGGGGGACCATCAATCGCCAGGGCCTCGCCACTCGTGACCGACTCATCCAGGCCTTTTGTCCGGTCCGGTCATGGGAGAGGGTCGCCAGGTGGCCGTCCACTCCTCTGGCGTTGCCCCGTCAGGCGGGGCACTGCCGGAGAAGCGAATCGTCTGGTGATCCTCGGACTCGTCTGGCGTTGCCCTGTCAGGCGGGGCGCTGCCGGAGAGGCGAGCCGTCGGGTGATTCCTCGGCTTCGTCTGGCGTTGCCCTGTCGAGAGGAACGCTGCCCGAGGCGGACCACTTTGCACGTCCAGCCCACACCCGTGTCCGAATAGTAAAATTTGGCTGGTCCCTGGTGTTCGCGGGAAGGCTCGGCGTCCGCCGTTTCGTCGGTTTCGCCGGGAACGTACCCTGGGGGTCCCTGTGCCGACCAGCCGGTTGTGCGCGCGTTGACCAGGTATGTGTCGAGCAACCGGCGATCGCTGGCCGCTCGGCCGACAACCGGTCAACGCGCGAACACCTGGTCAACGCGCGAACACCCGGTCAACCGGGCAGCCGTTCGGCGCCGACCGGAACCCGACACGGTGCCGACATCCAGCCCCACGGCGACGACACCACACCCCGTTCACTGGCCACACCGGCGGCATCGCTGACAACACCTCGACACCATCATGGCCGGTTGGGGAAGGCTTAGTGTCCGTCGTTTCGTCAGTTTCGTTGGGAATGCCCCCCGGAGTTCCCGTGCCGACCAGCCGGTTGTGCGCGCGTTGACCAGGTATGTGTCGAGCAACCGGCGATCGCTGGCCGCTCGGCCGACAACCGGTCAACGCGCGAACACCTGGTCAACCGGGCGGCCGTTCGCGCCGAGCGGAACCCGACGGCGAGATCGCTCGTGCACTCATGGAACCCGCCAGTGGCGGAGCTGGAACCGTGAGTGGCGGAGCGGGAATCCGCGAGTGGCGGAAGCTGGAACCGCGCGAGTGGCAGAGCCGGGACCTACGAGCGGAGCAGCCCACCAAGCGCGGGGACGCGGGCAAGCGCGGGGGACGGGACAAGCGCGGGGACGGGGTCACCAGCCGGATACTCCAGCGACGGCGGAGCAGTCCACGAAGCGCGCGGGGGAGCCATGTCGAACGATTCCTGAATGAGCGTGTGCGTATCCTGGCGCGCGGCGGCTCGATCTGCCGGATGACATGAGGTGGGTCTGGGTTGACGACGAATGACGTGGTCGGGTCGCGCGCGCCGGTCGCCGTGGGGAGACTCGCTCTGCTGGCGGCCCCGTCGGCGTTCGGGCTCACCGGGCCGGCCATCGTGCTGCCGCGGATCGCCGAGCGCCTCGGCGCCAGCCTGGAGGCCGCCACCTGGCTGGCCACCGTGTATGGGCTCGGCCTGGCGATCGGGGCTCCGCTGGCCGCTGCCGTGATCGCCCGGAGCGGAATCCGTTTCACCCTGCTGGCGGGAGCGGTCCTCCTGGCCGCCGGAAGCCTGCTGATCGCCGTGCCGGGTGGTCTCGGCATCGCGCTGGTCGGCCGGGCGCTGCAATCCCTCGGCAGCGCCGGGCTCGTCGCCGGCGCCATGAATCTGGCCGGAACGCCGCGCCGGATGGGGGTGATCACCGCGTCGCTCGCGGCGGCGGCCTCGGTGGGCGGCCTGATCGGCTCCCTGACCACCTGGCAGGTCGCCTTGATGCTGCCCGTCGTCGGGCTCGCCGGGCTGACCGGGACGGCCGGCACCGCTCCCGGGCGCCCGTTCCCGTCCCGCGGCATCGACCTGCGTGGCCTCGCCCTGGTCGTCGGGGTGGGCACCGGGCTGACCTTCCTGCCGAGCCGGCCGGTGCCGGCGCTCGCCGTGACGTTCGTCCTGGTGCTGCTCCTGACCGGGCACGTCCGTTCGCGCCCGGATGGATTCGTCCCCCGGTCGCTGGTCGGCAACCGCACCTTCGGCGCCTACAGCGCGCTCACCCTGACGCTCGCCACCAGCTACTTCGCCCTGCTCTACCTCGTGCCCTACCGGTTGCACCACGACTCGGGATGGAGCGGGGACGCGATCGGCCTCGCCGCGATGGTCGTCCAGTTCGCGGCCGCCGTGGTGGCATTCGGCCTGGCCGCGGTGGCCGCCCGGCTGGGCCGGTCCCGCATCCTCGTCGTCCTGATCGCGGTGGGCACGGTGGGGGCGCTCGCGTCGCTTCCGTCGTCCCCCGGCCTGCTCATCGCCGCGCTCGGTCTCGCGCTGGTCGCGGCCACCGCCGGGCAGGGGCTCCTGCTGGGCTTCGCGACCCAGTCCACCGAGGACACCGACACCCCGGTCGCGATCGGCCTGTTCAACCTCTGCTTCCAGCTGGGGGGAGCCTTCGGGCCGGCCCTCCTGCCGCTGCTCGCCTGAGGATCGACTCGGCCTGACGGAGCAGCGGGCCGTCGATCATCCGCCCGTCCAGGCGGAAGACCCCCGGGTTCTCCCGGGCGGCGGCCAGCACCCGGTCCGCCCAGGCGATCTCGTCGGGCGGGGGCGCGTAGGCCTCCCGGACGATCGGCACCTGCGAAGGATGGATGCACGCGGTGGCCGCGTACCCCAGCGCGACCGCGTCGACGGCCTCGGCCCGCAGGCCCTCCGCGTCGGCGATGTCGAGATGGACGGCGTCGACCGCCCAACGCCCGAAGGCCGCGGCGGCCAGGGCCACGCTCGCCCGGGCATGCCGGGGGACGTCGCGGTACCCGCCCGGACGAGCCTCGGCGGACGTGAACCTGCTGGTGGCGCCGCCCATCGCGGCCACCAGATCCTCCGCGCCCCACATCAGGCCGGCGCAGCCGTCGGCGGCGGCGATGTCGGCGGCCCGCACCACGCCCGACGGGGTCTCCACCAGGGCCAGGACGCTCACCCCGAGTACCGTCGCAAGACCGCGGACCTGCTCGCCGGACTCGGTCTTGGCCAGCATCACGCAGCGGTAGCCGGTGTGGGCGACCGTCGCCACGTCGGCGTCGTGGTCGCGCGTGCCGGACGGATTCACCCGCACGATGGCGCGTTCCGGATCCAGCGGCGTGGCCAGGATCGCGTCGCGGGCGGTGGGCCGGTTCGCGGGCGCGACGGCGTCCTCCAGGTCGAGGATGACGCCGTCGGCGCGGTCGAGGGCCTTCGCGTACCGCGCCGGCTGGTCGGCCGGGCAGAACAGCAGTGCCGGGCCGGGCGGGACCCAGGTCACGCCGGCCGCCGCTTCACCAGGGTGGCCCGGACGGCCCGGGCCACCACCTCGCCGTGCTGGTTGCGTCCGATGTGTTCGAGGGTGACGATGCCCTCCCCGGGACGGCTCCTCGACTCCCGCTTCTCCAGACAGACCGTCTCCGCGTACAGGGTGTCGCCGTGGAAGACGGGCTTCGGGAAGGTGACCTCGGAGAAGCCCAGATTGGCGACGATCGTGCCCTGGGTGAGCTGGGCGACCGACAGGCCGACCAGCGTCGAGAGCGTGTGCATGGAGTTCATCAGCCGCTGACCGCCGAATCCCGGTTGCTCAGCGGCCCAGGCGGCGTCCAGGTGCAGGGACTGGGTGTTCATGGTGAGCGTGGTGAAGAGCACGTTGTCCGCCTCGGTCATCGTGCGACCGGGACGATGCAGATAGGCGGTGCCCACCTCGAACTCCTCGAACCACAGGCCGCGCTGCACCACCTCCTTGCGGGTCACAGGCCCAGTCCTCGCGCGATCACCATCAGTTGCACCTCGGTGGTGCCTTCGCCGATCTCGAGCACCTTCGAGTCGCGGTAGTGCCGGGCCACCAGGTACTCGTTCATGAATCCGTAGCCGCCGTGGATCTGGGTGGCGTCGCGGGCGTTGTCCATCGCGGCCTCGGCGGCAACCAGCTTGGCGATCGCCGCCTCCCTCTTGAACGGCCGGCCCGCCAGCAGGAGACGGGCAGCGTCGTAGTAGGCGCACCGGGCGGTGTGGGTGCGGGCCTCCATCCGCGCGATCTTGAACGCGACCGCCTGATTGGCGGCGATCGGTCGTCCGAACGACTCTCGTTCCTTGGCATAGCGCACCGATTCGTCCACGCAGCCCTGGGCCGCGCCGGTGGCGACCGCCGCGATCGCGACCCGGCCCTCGTCCAGGATGGAGAGGAAGTTGGCGAAGCCGCGACCGCGCTCGCCGAGCAGGTTCCGCTGCGGCACCCGGGCGCCGGCGAAGGTCAGCGGGTGCGTGTCGGAGGCGTTCCAGCCGACCTTGTCGTAGGCCGGATCGACGGTGAAACCCGGTGTGCCGGAGGGGACGATGATGGTGGAGAGCTCCTTCTTCCCGTTCGCGGCGGTGCCGGTGACCGCGGTGATGGTGACCAGGCTGGTGATGTCGGTGCCGGAGTTGGTGATGAACTGCTTGGAGCCGTTGATCACCCACTCCCCGTCCTCCAGGACCGCGGTGGTGCGGGTGGCGCCGGCATCGGAGCCGGCGCCCGGCTCGGTCAGCCCGAATCCGGCCAGCGTGCGGCCCCGGGCCAGGTCGGGCAGCCAGGTCTGTTTCTGCTCCTCGGTGCCGAACCGGTAGATCGGCATCGCGCCCAGGCCGACTCCGGCCTCCAGCGTCATCGCCACCGACTGGTCCACGCGGGCGAGTTCCTCCAGAGCCAGGGTGAGGGCGAAGAAATCGCCGCCCATTCCGCCGTACTCCTCGGGGAAGGGCAGGCCGAAGAGGCCCATCCGTCCCATCTTGGCGACGATCTCGTAGGGGAACGTGTGGGTGCGGTCGTGCTCGGCGGAGACCGGCGCCACCTCGGCGTCGGCGAACTCGGCGACCGTCGCCCGCAGATCCGCATAGTGCTCTTCCAGCTCGGGCATCCTCAGCTCTCCTCCGATCGTTCGACCATCGCCAGCAGCTGGTCCGCGCTGACCTGCTCACCGGCGGCGACGCGCAGGCGCACGACTCCGTCGATCGGCGCCTTCATCGAATGCTCCATCTTCATCGCCTCGATCGCCAGGACGGCCTGGCCGGCGCTCACCCGGTCGCCGTCGGCGACGAAGCAGGCGATCACCGATCCCGGCATCGCGGCGGTGATCTGTCCGTCGGTGGAACCGGCATCGTGGATCCGGGGGTCGATCAGGGGCAGCAGCCGCAGCTCCCAGGTGTTCGCGTCGCCGGCGACCCACAGCGACGAGCCGTCCGGCACCACCAGCCACCGCTGCTGGGTGCCGTCCAGCGAGAGACGGAAGGCGGCACCGTCGCGCGAGAGCCGGGCATGGTGGCGGGTGGACGGGACCTCCTCGTCCAGCGAGCCGAGCGTGGCGTCGGTCAGGGTGATCCGGGCGTCGTGCGGCGTGCCGCGCAGACCGACGGTGACCGGGGCGGTGCCCGGCCCGTTGTCGAGCCGCGTCCAGACCTCGGCGCGGCCGCCGATCCGCCAGCCGCCCGGTACGTCCCACAGGCTGCGGCGCTCGGTGGGTACCCGTCGCCAGCGCTGCTCGGTCCGGAACATCGCCGCGGCCACGAGCGCGCCCCGCGACGGCGGGGTGGGGGAGTACCCGGCGGCGACCCGGTCCAGCAGGCCGGTGTCCAGGTCGCCGGCCTGCACCTGCGGCCGGGCGAGCAGGTACCGGCAGAAGTCGACGTTGGTGCGGACGCCGAGGATCGCGGTCCCGGCGAGCGCCGCGCGCAGCCGGGCGATCGCCTCGGCGCGGTCGCTGCCGTGAGCGATCACCTTCATCAGCATCGGGTCGTAGTCGCTGCCGACGACCGTGCCGGTCCGCAGGCCGGAATCGACCCGGACCCCGTCACCGGCCGGTTCGGCCAGCGCGTGGACGACGCCACCGGAGGGTAGGAAACCTCGGCCGGGATCCTCGGCGTAGACGCGGGCCTCGATCGCGTGACCGGTCAGCCGGATCTCCTCCTGCCGGAGCGTGAGCCGCTCGCCGGCGGCGATCCGTACTTGCCAGTCGACCAGATCGAGGCCGGTGACGCATTCGGTGACCGGGTGCTCGACCTGCAGCCGGGTGTTCATCTCCATGAAGAAGAACTCCTCCGGCCGGTTCGCGGAGACGATGAACTCCACCGTCCCGGCGCCGACGTAGGCCACCGACCGGGCCGCGTCGCACGCGGCGTCGCCGATCCGGGCGCGGGTCGCCGCGTCCAGCAGCGGGCTGGGCGCCTCCTCGATCACCTTCTGGTGCCGGCGCTGCAGCGAACACTCACGCTCACCGAGGTGGATGACGTTGCCGTGGGCGTCGGCCAGGACCTGCACCTCGATGTGCCGGGGCGTGTCGACGAACCGCTCCAGGAAGAGCGTGTCGTCGCCGAACGCCGCGGCCGACTCCCGGCGGGCCGACTCGAGCGCGGCCGGCAGGTCCGCGGCCAGATCGACCCGCCGCATGCCCTTGCCGCCGCCCCCGGCCGACGGCTTGACCAGCACCGGGTAGCCGAGATCGTCCGCAGCGGCGATCAGGTCGGCGTCGGAGAGCCCGGGCCGGGCCAGGCCGGGCACGGTCGGCACGCCGCGGGCCGAGACGGCGGCCTTCGCGGTGATCTTGTCGCCCATCGTCTCGATCGCGCCGGCCGGCGGCCCGATGAAGACGATTCCCGCCTCGTCCAGAGCCCGGGCGAAGGCGGCGTTCTCGGAGAGGAAGCCGTAGCCGGGATGGACGGCGACCGCCCCGGAGACGCGGCAGGCGTCCACCACCTTGGCGATGTCGAGATAGGACGACGCGGCGCGGGCGGGGCCGAGGCGGACGGCGACGTCCGCCTCCCGGACGTGCCGGGCGTCCACGTCGGCGTCGGAGTAGACGGCGACCGAACGGATGCCGGCTGCCCGCAGCGAGCGGATCACCCGGCAGGCGATCTCACCCCGGTTGGCCACCAGGACGGTGTGCAGTCCGGTCATCGCGGTCACATCCTGAAGACGCCGTAGTTGACCGGTTCCAGGGGCGCGTTGCCGGCGACCGCCAGGCCCAGGCCGAGCACCGTGCGGGTGTCGGCCGGGTCGATGATGCCGTCGTCCCAGAGCCGGGCGGTGGAGTAGTACGCGCTGGACTGCCGCTCGAACTGGGCCCGGATCGGCGCGGTGAAGGTGTCCTGCTGCTCGGCGCTCCATTCCCCGCCGCCCCGCCGTACCTGGCTGGCTCGGACCGTGGCCAGCGTGTCCGCGGCCTGCGCGCCGCCCATCACCGAGATCCTGGCGTTGGGCCACATCCAGAGGAACCGGGGCGAATAGGCGCGTCCGCACATCGAGTAGTTGCCGGCGCCGAAGCTGCCGCCGATGATCACGGTGAACTTCGGGACCCGCGCGCAGGCGACGGCGGTGACCATCTTCGCACCGTGCTTGGCGATGCCGCCGGCCTCGTACTGGCGGCCGACCATGAAGCCGGTGATGTTCTGCAGGAACACCAGCGGAATCCGGCGCCGGTCGCACACCTCGACGAAATGCGCACCCTTGAGCGCGGACTCGGAGAAGAGCACCCCGTTGTTGCCGACGATGCCGACCTGGTGGCCGTGGATCCGGGCGAAGGCGGTCACCAGAGTGGTGCCGTAGTGCTGCTTGAACTCGGTGTACTCGCCGCCGTCGACGATCGTCGAGATGACCTCGCGGACGTCGTAGGGCACGCGGGAGTCGACCGGCACGAGGTCGTACAGATCGGTCTGCGGACGGGCCGGGTCGACCGGCTCGCTCACGTCCCAGCCGGGTCGCGGGTCCGGCGGGCAGGTGGCCACGATGTCGCGCACCATCATGAGGGCCTCGTAGTCGTCGTCGGCCAGATGGTCGACCACGCCGGACGTCCTGGCGTGCAGGTCGCCGCCGCCCAGTTCCTCGGCGGTCACCTCCTCGCCGGTGGCCGCCTTCACCAGCGGGGGACCGGCGAGGAAGATCGTGCCCTGCCCGCGCACGATCACCGCCTCGTCGCTCATCGCCGGCACGTACGCGCCGCCGGCCGTGCACGAGCCGAGCACGGCCGCGACCTGCGGGATGCCCTCGGCGCTCATCCGGGCCTGGTTGTAGAAGATCCGGCCGAAGTGGTCGCGATCGGGAAAGACCTCGTCCTGCTGGAGCAGCATGGCCCCGCCGGAGTCGACCAGGTAGATGCAGGGCAGCCGGTTGGCGAGGGCGATCTCCTGGGCACGCAGATGCTTCTTCACCGTGATCGGGTAGTAGGTGCCGCCGGAGACCGTCGCGTCGTTGGCGATGATCAGGCACTCGCGGCCGCAGACCCGGCCGATGCCGGCGACCAGGCCGGCTCCGGGGGCCTTCCCGTCGTACATCTCCTCGGCGGCCAACGCCGAGAGCTCGAGGAACGGGCTGCCCGGGTCGAGGAGAACGTCGACACGCTGGCGGGGCAGCAGCTTGCCGCGTTCGAGGTGACGTGACCTGGCGGCGGGCCCGCCGCCGAGCGCCGCGCGATCGAGGCGGGCATGCAGATCGGCCAGCAGGGCCAGATGTGCCTCCCGATGAGTGCCCATCCGGGCATTGTCTCTGGCGGAACGACGCATCGGGTGCGTACGGTCGAAGTATGAGAATCGTGGGTCGTGTGGCCGGGTTGGCCGTGTATCCGCTGAAGTCGGCGCAGGGTGTCGCCCTCGACGAGGCAGATCTCACCGGCACCGGGCTGGCGGGCGACCGGCGGTGGGCGCTGACGGTGGACGGCGAGGTCGTCGGAGCCAAGCAGGTTCCGGGGCTTGCCGCGCTGCGCGTGCGCTGCCGCGACGACGCGCTGTGGGTGGAGGTGGACGGGGGACTGCGGCCCGCCGACGCGAGGACGTTGGCCGGCCTGCTCGGCCTCACCGGCCGGGTCGAGCTGGTCGAGGACGCCGCCGGTCACCCCCAGATGGCCTCGGTGCACCTGGTCAGCCGCGACGCCCCCGACCTGCCCGGCTGCGGCGTGGAGCCGAGGGCCAACATCGTGCTCGAGCTCGGCTCACCGGGCGAGGAACGCCGGTGGCTGGACAGCCGTGTCGGGATCGGCTCCGGCGAGCTGAGCGTGACCCGGCTGCCCAAGCGCTGCCTCGGGGTCTACGCCGAGGTGATCCGGCCGGGCAGGGTGCGCGTCGGCGACGAGGTCCGGATCCGCACCGCGGCGCCGGCGGGAGTCGCCGCGGGTGGGTGAGGTCGGTGCGCACGGGAATTGTCGGCCCCTCATGCGAGGATCGTTCCTATGAGACCTGAGGCCGGTTGGTATCCGGATCCGACCACGTCCAATCGAGTGGGGTCCGACCAGTTGCGATGGTGGGACGGCAACGCGTGGACGTCGCAGACCCGTTCCGCCGAGGGCGCGCAGCCCGCGGTGCCACCGGTGGAGGAGGAGGCAGCGCCGGAGCGCCCGTCCTTCACCAAGCGGGAGGAGCCGGTCGCTCCGGCACCGGCCGAACCCCCCGGGGTCCAGCCGGCCTACTACCAGCCGCAGGCGTACCAGCCCACGTACCAGACCGCCTACCCGCAGCAGCAGGCGTACTACCCGGCCACTCCGGAGGCGCCGACGGGTCCGGGCGGGGCGCCGCTGGGCAATGTTTGGCTCCGGTTGCTGGCCCGGCTCGTCGACGGTCTGATCGTCACCATCGTCACGACCATCGCGGTCTCGCCCTTCTTCGGCGACTACATGCAGGTCGTGGAGCAGTACGTCGTTCCGGCCGCCGGCCGCTACGACTTCCAGGCGGTGATGGACAGCGAGCCGTACCAGAACATCGTCCGGGTGGCGCTCTTCACCAGCGTCGCGATGGCGATCATCTACGAGGGCGGCATGCTGCGCTTCAAGGGCGCCACGATCGGCAAACTGATCTGCGGCCTCAAAGTGGTCAGCCGCACCGGAGAGGGCCTGTCCACCTGGCAGGCGATCGCCCGCCCGTTGGTGCCGTTGCTGCTGGGCCGGTTCACGCTCAACGTGTTCACCTTCCTCGACGCGATCTGGTGCCTGTTCAACAACTCCCGGCGCACCTGCCTGCACGACCTGATGTTCCGGACCCAGGTGATCAGCACCCGTCGTTGATATCCGGTATCGGGCCCGCGAACGACGCGACGAGTGCTCCTCGACGGAGGTTCTTCGGGGCCTTGCGCCGCCCGCGCGGCGCCCGGCCGCGTTCTCCTCGGTCGCGATACAACACCGGTATCCCTGGCTCGTCGGCCTTGCCGGGCATCCACGCGAACGACACCATGCCCTCGAACAACCTCCGTCGAGAAGCACTAGCATCGTGCTGGCGCACCTGCGCCGCGCAGCCGTATCAGTCATCAACCCCGGAGGACCCGTGGCCGACCAGCTTGTGATCACCATCGCCGAACAGCAGCGATCGGTGGCTCCGGGCACGACGGCCGGCGATGCTCTCTTCGAGGCCGACGCCGGCCCGCGGCACGGCCCCAAGGCCGTCGTGGTGGCCCGGGTCAACGGCGAGCTGCGCGACCTCGATCACCCGCTCGCGGCGGGAGACGTCGTCGAGCCGGTGAGCATCGACTCCCCCGACGGGCTGACGGTGCTGCGGCACTCGTGCGCGCACGTGCTCGCCCAGGCGGTGCAGCAGACGTTCCCGAAGGCCCGGCTGGGTATCGGCCCGCCGATCACCGACGGCTTCTACTACGACTTCGACGTCGACACCCCGTTCAGCGCGGAGGATCTCTCCAAGCTGGAGAAGGCGATGCAGCGCATCGTCAAGGAGGGCCAGCGCTTCTCGCGACGGGTCACCACCGACGCCGACGCCCTGGCCGAACTGGCCGACGAGCCCTACAAGGTCGAGCTGATCGGCCTGAAGGGCTCGGGCGGGGACGCCGGCGAGGCGGCCGAGGGTGCCTCGGTCGAGGTCGGGGCCGGCGAGCTCACCATCTACGACAATCTCCGTCGGGACGGGTCGCTGGCCTGGAAGGATCTCTGCCGCGGCCCGCACCTGCCCACCACCAAGCTGATCGGCAACGCCTTCGGGCTGACCAGGTCGGCGGCCGCGTACTGGCGGGGCAGCGAGAAGAACCCGCAGCTGCAGCGGATCTACGGCACCGCCTGGGCGAGCAAGGACGATCTGGTCGCCTACAAGGAGCGGCTGGCGGAGGCCGAGCGTCGCGATCACCGCCGGCTCGGCGCGGAACTGGATCTCTTCTCGTTCCCGGACCTGCTCGGGCCCGGTCTGCCGGTGATCCATCCCCGGGGTGGCGTGGTCAAGCGCGAGATGGAGGACTACGTCCGGCAGCGGCACATCGAGGAGGGCTTCCAGTACGTCGGCACGCCGCACATCGCCAAGGAGGACCTCTACTACACCTCCGGTCACCTGCCGTACTACGCCGACGGCATGTTCCCGCCGATGGACGTCGACGGGCAGAACTATCGCCTCAAGGCGATGAACTGCCCGATGCACAACCTGATCTACCGCAGTCGTGGGCGTTCCTACCGCGATCTGCCGTTGCGGCTCTTCGAGTTCGGCACCGTCTACCGCGACGAGAAGTCCGGTGTGCTGCAAGGGCTGACCCGCGTGCGGATGATCACCCAGGACGACTCCCACTCCTACGTCACCCGGGAGGGCGCGGCGGCCGAGGTCAAGCATCTGCTGAACTTCATCACCGGCCTGCTCACCGACTTCGGGATGAACGACTACTACCTCGAGCTGTCGACCAGGGACGACTCCAAGAAGGACAAGTTCATCGGCAGCGACGAGGAATGGGCCGCGGCCACCGCCGTCCTGCAGCAGGTCGGGGAGGAGTCCGGGCTGGATCTCGTACCCGACCCCGGCGGCGCGGCCTACTACGGGCCGAAGATCTCCGTCCAGGCCAAGGACGCCATCGGACGCACCTGGCAGATGTCGACCATCCAGTACGACTTCAACATGCCCAGCAGGTTCGAGCTGGAGTACACCGCGGCGGACGGGTCCCGGCAGCGACCGGTGATGATCCACTCGGCCAAGTTCGGGTCGATCGAGCGGTTCATGGGCGTTCTGATCGAGCACTACGCCGGGGCGTTCCCGCCCTGGCTGGCACCGGTCCAGGTGGTCTGCGTGCCGGTCGCCGAGCCCTTCGTGGAGTATCTGCAGGGGGTCGCCGCCCAGCTCGCCGCTCAGGGCATCCGGGTCGAGGTCGACGACTCACCTGACCGGATGCCGAAGAAGATCCGCAACCACACCAAGGCCAAGGTGCCGTTCGTGCTGATCGCCGGCGGCGCCGACGCCGAGGCCGGCGCGGTCAGCTTCCGGTTCCGCGACGGGCGCCAGGAGAACGGGGTTCCGGTCGCCGAGGCGATCGAGACGATCGTCACCGCGGTGCGGTCCAAGGCGCAGGTCTGAGGCGGGCCGCATGACCGACGGGCCCACCGACGCAGCGGTCGACTTCGCCGGTGACCCGGACGGATTCGAGCGCCTGTGGACGCCGCACCGGATGGTCTACATCGCCGGTGAGAAGAAGCCGACCGATTCCTCGGCGGGCCCGCAGTGCCCGTTCTGCCGGGCCGGCGCGGATCCGCAGGCCCCGCTGGTGGTGGCCCGGGGTGAGCAGTGCTTCGTCGTGCTCAACCTGTATCCGTACAACCCGGGCCACCTGATGGTCTGCCCGTACCGGCACGTCGCCGACTACACCGATCTCACCGACGAGGAGCTCGACGAGCTCTCCCGGCTGACTCAGACCGCGATGCGGGTGCTGCGCCAGGTCAGCCAACCGCACGGATTCAACCTGGGGATGAACCAGGGCGCGGTCGCCGGTGCGGGCATCGCCGCGCATCTGCACCAGCACGTGGTCCCCCGCTGGGGCGGGGACGCGAACTTCCTGCCCATCATCGGGCGCACCAAGGCGCTGCCTGAGCTGCTCGGCGACACGCGTGACAAGCTCGCAGAGGCATGGCTGAACCAGGCGTGTTCCTGAGCCCGACCACGTTGACCGGGGAGGGCTTCGTCCTGGCCCCCTTCGAGGCGGGTGACGTCGCCGTGCTTGCCGGCCACGCTCACGACCACGATCTCCGCGTGTTCAACCCGGGGCCGCCCGACGGCGACTGGGCGGGTTTCGTGGCCCGGCGCAACGACTGGTCGAGTGGCGACCACGCTTCGTGGGCGATCCGTGACGGCGCCGGGACGCTGCTCGGCAGCGTGTCGCTGCATCGCCTCGAGCCGCTGGACGCCACCGCGGACATCGGGTACTTCGTGCTGCCGCCGTTCCGGGGGCGCGGCTGGGCGACCGCCGCGGTGCGACTGGCCACCCGATACGGCTTCACCACCGCCGGGCTGGCGCGGATCTCGATCTACCACGCGGTGGACAACGAGGCGTCCTGCGCGGTCGCGCACCGCTGCGGCTACCTGCTGGAGGGCACCACCCGCAGCTCACACATCTACGGGGACGGTCGCCGGCACGACGAGCACCTGCACGCCCGGCTCGCCACCGACTGAGGGCGCGACACGCGGCGTTCACCCACCGGTGGTCCCGGAGTGCGGCAAGCAGTCAGTCGGTCCCGCCGGGTTGGCTGCGAGTGGTGACGTTCCGCACCGAGTGGTCGCGCCAAGGCGCCTGCAACGCGGCCAGCCGGCGCTCTCCGTTGCCACTCGTCTCAGGCGGGGACCGCCGCCGCGGCGGCGGTCACCCGCCGGTGGTCCGGAGTGCGGCAAGTGCGGCAAGCAGGGTCGGGGCCCCTCAGCTGAGAGGCCCCGACCCGCTTGCCGGTCACCGAGCCACGGGGGGCGGGGTACCAGCCCGGCGCCTGGTGTCTTCGGACGCGGGGGAATCGTCGCGAAGACGCGCCAGGTGGCAAGGCTCTAGGTGCCCGGGCGATCTCACCGTCGTCGACGGTTGTGACCGCGGAGTAATAATGACCCAGAGTTACCGGGCGGGCCGAATCGGGGTCGGCCCATTCACCCGTTCACAGCATCGGGCCCCATTCGCCACCCGACCGGAGTATCCCGCGATAGCGGAGGAACGTCATGGTGACCTCGAGTGGAAGGTCTGAGCAACAGTTGCGCTCCACGCGGGCGCGGGTGACTCCAGGCGAACGTGCGCGACCCGCCATCGGGATCGGCAAGGGAGTCATCTCGGGTCTGGCCACTCGCGATCAGCTCTCGATCAGCTTCGCGGCGACATTGGCGGGCACCGGGCTGTGCTGCACGTACCTTCGAGTGAAATGTCCCGTCCCGTGGGCGAGCGAGCGCAGGTCGATGGCGTACCGGAGCAACTCGACCTCGGGCACGTTCGCCGTGACGACCGTGCGCCCGGACAGGCCGTCCTCGTCGCTGGCCGCGCTTCCGGCGACCTGCCCGCGCCGGCCCGACAGATCCGAGATCACCGCCCCGACATACTCGTCGTCGACCTCGACCCGCACCTCGTCGATCGGTTCCAGGAGGCTGATGCCGGCCGCGTTCGCGGCTTCGGCCAGGGCCAGCGCGCCGGCGGTCTGGAAGGCGGCGTCCGAGGAGTCCACACTGTGGGCCTTGCCGCCCATCAGCCGGACCCGGACGTCGGTCATCGGATACCCCTTGACCCCCTGCTCCAGCTGTGCGCGCACCCCCTTCTCGACGCTCGGGATGAACTGCCGAGGCACGTCGCCGCCGGTCACCTCGTCGGAGAACTCGAATCCGGCGCCCTGCTCCAGCGGCTCCACGATCACGTCCACGATCGCGTACTGGCCGTGCCCGCCGGACTGTTTGACGTGGCGTCCATGCCCCTTCGCGGAACCCGAGATCGTCTCCCGCAGCGCCACTTTCACCGGCTCGGTGACCGGCTCCACCCCGCTGTGCCGCTTGATCGCGGCCAGCAGCACCTGCAGGTGCGACTCGCCCATCGTCCACAGCACCTGCTGTCGGGTCTGCCGGTCGACGACGACCCGAGCGGTCGGGTCCTCGGCGTGGATCCGTTTGAGCGCGTGCGCCAGCTTGTCCTCGACCGAGCTGGACGGGGCGGTGACGGCCGTGGGGAAGAGCGGCTCGGGCAGATCCCACGGGCGCAGCAGGGCCGGGTCGGACGGGTCGGAGAGCGTGTCGCCGGTCTCCGCGTGCAGCAGCTTGGTCACGACCACGATGTCCCCGGCGACGGCCTCCTCGATCGGGGTCAGCTTGTTCCCCTGGGCGAGGGCGATGGTGGCGGCACGTTCGTCGAGGTCGTGACCGGCGTCCTCGGCGGTCAGCAGGCCCTCCGGGGTGCCGAACCGCTCGGCGTGGCCGGAGACGTGCACCGTGTCGGTCGCCCGCAGCCGGCCGGAGAACACCCGGACGAGGCTGGCCCGTCCGACGTAGGGGTCGGTCGAGGTCTTGACCACTTCCGCCAGCAGCGGCCCGTCCACGCTGGGGGTGATCGGCGCCCGCTCGCCCCCGTCGGGAGTGGTCACCGGCGGCACCACGTGCTCCTCCGGCTTGGGCAGGCCCTGCACCAGCACCTCGACGATCTCCCGGACGCCCAGCCCGCTGATCGGGATCGCGGGCACGACCGGATAGAACGAACCGCGCGCCACGGCGGTCTCCAAGTCGCTGACCAGCTGGTTGAAGGAGACCCGCTGACCCGCGAGATACCGGTCGAGAAGGTCGTCGTCCTCGGATTCGGCGATGATCCCCTCGACCAGTTCGTTGCGGGTGGGCAGGTAGCGCTCGATCAGGACGTCGCCGGCGGGGGAGGCGGTGAGGACGCCGTCGGACTCGTCGTACAGCGTCCAGGAGAGCAGCCCGATCACGCCGGTGGGCTCGCCGTCGTCCATCCCGTCCGGCCCGGTGACCGGCACGTAGATCGGCTGGATGCCCTCGCCGAAGGCCTCCCGGCACGCCGCGATGGCGTCCAGATAGTGCGCGCGCGGACGATCCAGATGGGTGACCACGACCATTCGCGGCATTCCCACCGCCGCGCATTCCTGCCAGGCCAGTTTGGTGGCGCCGTCGATGCCGTCGACCGCGGAGACCACGAACAGCGCCGCATCGGCGGCGCGCAGCCCGGCCCGCAGTTCGCCGACGAAGTCGGGATGCCCGGGGGTGTCCAGAAACGTGAGCCGGACCTTGGTGTCCGGCTCCTGCGGGTGGTCGACGACGGTGTAGGCCGTCGACAGTGACACCGATCTGCCCAGCGTGTGCTCGATCTCCTCGTGATCGCAGACGGTCGTGCCGTCGAGGACGGTGCCCGGACGCGGGATGGCGCCGGTGCCGTGCAGCAAGGCTTCGATGAGAGCCGTCTTACCGGCCCCGGTATGACCCACCAGAACGATGTTGCGAACCTCGGTCCCCACGGTGAAAGCCTCCTGACGAGCCAGATGTGATATTCGGCACCCTACTCAGGGGTGGGGGCGCTTTTGGGTACGGGGTACAGAGTCATCGACGCATGAACCGACGAGCACCGAAGTCGCGCGAGGATGACAATGAAGTCGTCTGGAGGACGACACCGATACGGAAAGGGCGACACCGATACTGAAGGCGTCCGAATTGCTGGTCGATGTGGTATCAGGGCCTAGTCTGGAGTCATCATGCTGAGCAGCCACGGTCGTGCGGTGAGCACGCCAGTCTTCACACCGGTGGCTCGCGCCTTGATTCGTGCCGGTCTCGGGCCGGACGCGGTGAGCCTGATCGGCACCGCCGGAGTGGTGCTGGCCGCACTGGTCCTGCTGCCGAACGGCCACTTCGTCAGCGGTGCGCTGCTGGTCGCCGCGTTCGCGCTGACCGACACCGTCGACGGATTGATGGCTCGCGAGCTCGACGCCCAGGGGGTGCGGCGCTCCAAGGACTTCGGCGCCTTCCTCGATTCCACGCTGGACCGGGTCGCGGACGGTGCCATCTTCTCCGGCCTCGTCCTCTACTACACCGGCGCGGGGGAATCGCGGTTGACCGCGATGTTCGCCCTCGCCTGCCTGGTGCTCGGTTCGGTCGTGCCCTACGCCCGCGCCCGGGCCGAGGGGCTGGGGATGACCGCCAGCGGCGGCATCGCGGAGCGGGCCGACCGGGTGGTGGCGGTGCTCGCGGCCACCCTGCTGGTGGGGCTCGGGGTGGGGCACTGGCTGATGACCGTGGTGCTGGCGCTGCTGGCGCTGGCGAGCGCGGTCACCGTCGTGCAGCGCGTGGTGATGGTGCGCGGCCAGGCCGAGCGCCGGCTGCAGGGGCTGGGCCAGCCGCAGCCGCTGCTCGAGGCCGTGCCGGTCGGCCTGTTGCGGCAACGTCGCTGGTCGCGGGTCTACCGCGGAGAGAAGCCCGTTCAGCCCTGGCTGGCCCGTCGTCGGGCGCGTCGGCGCCGGGTTCGTCGCCCAACAGTGGGACGGTAGTCGCAGACACTCGAAGACCGTGCTGAGGGGGCATGACGATGACTGTGCGACAGGAAGCGGCGAAACCGGAGACCGGTCGCCTGCGCGTCGTCCGGCAGCGCGTCGCCAAGCCGTTCGCCCGGCACGGCCGGGCCGGGCGGTTGCCGGTACCCCCCGCTGGCGGTGACGCTCCCGAAGGGCGTGAGACCGACGCGCGGATGGCGTTGTCCGTGCGCGGCTACCTCGCCGGCTGGAAGGTGCTGCGGACGCTGCCGGCCGCCCAGGCCTACTTCCTCGGCGCGCTCGCCGCGGACGCGACGTGGCGCCGGCGCGGCACGGGTGTGCGGCGCTTGGAGAAGAACCTCTCGCTCGTCGGGGTCGCGCCGGGCGCCGTGCCGCAGATGACTCGGGCGGCGATGCGCAGCTACCTGCGCTACTGGTGCGAGGTGTTCCGGGTCGCCTCCTGGTCGCGTGAGCAGGTGCTGGCCAGTGTGCGGGTGGTCGGCGACGAACCGGTCCGCGCGGCGATCGCCCAGGGCCGGGGCGTGGTGATGGCCTTGGCGCACCAGGGCAACTGGGATCTGGCCGGCGCGTGGTCGACGTACGCGCTCGCGCCGGTGACGACGGTGGCCGAGCGGCTGGAGCCACCGGAGGTCTTCGACTCCTTCCTCGCCTTCCGTCGGAAGCTGGGGATGACGGTCTACCCGCTGGGCGAGCCGAACCTGACCGGCCTTCTCGTGCGGGCACTGAAGAACGGTCATATCGTCCCGCTCTTGGCGGATCGGGACCTCGCCGGCACCGGTCAGGAGGTCGATCTCTTCGGCCGGACGATGCGCTTCGCGGCCGGCCCGGCCGTACTCGCCGACCTCACCGGTGCCGCCCTGGTGCCGGTCAACATCACCTACGAACAGGTGGCCGTGGACGAGCGCGGCTGGCCCGAGTCCGGCTACCGGACGGTGATCACCTTCCATCCGGAGGTCGATCTGGGTGGTGGCAACCGCAAGGAGCGCGTGCGCCGGGGCGTCGAGGGCTACGCGACCGCCCTGGGAGCCGGTATCGCCGCGACCCCGGCGGACTGGCACATGCTGCAACCGGTGTTCGGCGAGGACACCTACGCCGCGCCGCGCACACCCCGGCGACGCCGGCGCCGGCGTCGCGGCTGATGCGGATCGGCATCGTCTGCCCGTACAGCTTCGACGTTCCCGGTGGAGTGCAGCTGCACGTCCGTGACCTGGCCGACTATCTGCTGCGGCGGGGCCATCAGGTGAGCGTGCTAGCCCCCGCCGACGACGACACCGACGTCCCGGACTATCTGCAGCGGGCCGGCCGGGCTCTGCCGGTGCCGTACAACGGCTCCGTCGCCCGGCTCACCTTCGGCCCGGTCGCCTCCGCCCGCGTGCGTCGCTGGCTCGGCGACGGCCGGTTCGACCTGGTGCACCTGCACGAGCCGCAGGTGCCGAGCCTCTCGCTGATCGCCCTCCTGGCCGCGGACGAGCCGCTGGTGGCGACCTTCCACACCTCGATCACCCGGTCCCGGGCGTTGCAGGCGGTGTACCCGCTGCTGCGACCGGCATTGGAGAAGCTGCTGGCCCGGATCGCGGTGAGCGAGGACGCCCGGCGCACGCTCGTCGACCATCTCGGCGGCGACGCGGTCGTCGTGCCGAACGGGGTGGACACCGCCCGGTTCGCCGGCGCCGAGCCGGACCCACGCTGGATCGGCACTCCACAGCGCCCGACGATGGCCTTCCTCGGACGCATCGACGAGCCGCGCAAAGGCCTGCAGGTGCTCGTGGAGGCGATGCCGGCGATCGCGGCGGCGGTGCCGGCGGTGCCGCTGGCGGTCGCCGGGCGCGGTGACGTGGCAGCGGCCCGGGCCCGGTTCGCCGAGGCCGGGCTGCGGCCGGGCACGGTCGAGGTCCTGGGCGGGATCTCCGAGGCGGACAAGCTCGGCCTGCTCGCCGCCGCCGACGTCTACGTCGCCCCGCAGACCGGTGGCGAGAGCTTCGGGATCGTACTCGTCGAGGCGATGAGCGCCGGGGCCGCGGTCGTCGCCAGCGATCTGCCCGCCTTCTCCCGGGTCCTGGACGGTGGCCGGTACGGGGAGCTGTTCGGCACCGGCGACTCCGCGGACCTGGCCCGGGCGGTGATCGGCCTGCTGCGGGACCCGCGGCGACGGCTGGCGCTGCGCGACGATGCCCGCGAGGGCGCGGCGAGCTACGACTGGGGCCGGGTGGCCGAGCAGATCCTCACCGTGTACGAGATGGCGGTCTCGGCCGCGCGGAGCCCGGGCCGGTGAGCGGCTGGTGGTGGGTCGCGCTCGCCGTCCTGGCGCTCGCGGCCGCCTGGTACCTGAGCTTCCTGGCCCGCCGCCTCGACCGGCTGCATCGCCGCGTCGAGGGTGCGGCCGGCGCCCTGGACGTCCAGCTGCTGCGCCGCGTGCAGGCGGTCACCGCGGCCTCGGTGACCGGTCTGCTGGATCCCGCTTCGCAGGTGCTGCTCTTCACCGCCGCCACCTACGCCGCGGACGCCGCGCCGGGCATCGCTGCCGACCCCGAGCCGTTGTCGCGGCTGACCGGCTACCCGGCCGAACGGGAGGAGGCCGAGTCCGACCTGTCCCGCACGCTGCGGGCGACCCTGGACGAGCTCCCCGCGCAGCATCCGCTGCTGCACCGGCCGGAGGCCGAGGAACTGCGCGAGGCCTGTCACCGCGTGCAGCTGGCCCGCCGGCTGCACAACGACGCGGCGGTCGCCGCGCTCGCCGTCCGGCGCAACCGGGTGGTGCGCTGGCTGCGACTGGCCGGGGCGGCGCCGATGCCACGGACCATCGAGATCGACGACGAGCCGCCGCTGGTGCTCTGACGGCTGTTTCCGGTCGTGCCCTCAGGTCGCGGAAACAGCACTGCGACAGGCGGTGTCCATCCGCGGGCGGCCCTATCCGACCGGACGGCCGAGCCCCGGGGTGATCTCCGCGCCGGGTAGCTCGCCGAGCGCGGCGCCGGGCAGGATGAGCTTCGAGTGGCGCACGCCGCTGCCGATGCCGACCAGGTCGGTCTCGACGACCGCCTGATCCACCAGCAGCAGCCAGTCCGCGGGCAGGCCGACCGGAGTGATGCCCCCGTACTCCATGCCGGTGGCGCTGGTCGCGGTCTCCTGGTCGGCGAACGAGGCCCGCCGGGCCTCCAGCCGGCGGCGGACCAGGCCATTGACGTCGGCCCGGGTCGTCGCCAGTACGACACACGCGGCATAGCGGACGGCCTGCCCGCGTCGTCCGGCCACGATGACGCAGTTGGCGCTGGCTTCCGGAGCCAGGTCCATCGCCTCGCAGAGTGCCGCCGTGTCAGCGAGGTCGGGATCGATCTCGACGACTCCGGCTCCTCGCAGACCGGCCGCGGCCGCCGCCACCGGTGGTGCCAGCAGATCCAGCCGGTCGGTGACGGGCACCGTGTGCAGGCGGCCCAGGGACGGTGCGTTGACGGTTGTGATGACGACCTCCGGCTCAGCTCGCGTACGCAGACGCCCACGCTACCGAGGCCGGCGGCCCGGAGCGGGTACGGGCACGTTCGCGGGCCAGCCGCAGATGATCGCTGAGCAGCGAGGGCCAGGCGCGGACGTCGTCGGGCGTGTGAGCGATCGAGACGCGGCTGTCCGGCAGCAGCTCCTGCAGTCGCTGCGTCGTCTCCAGCGGATGGGACGGGTCGCCCACCCACGCCAGGATGAGGGTCGGGATGTCCAGGTGCGACAGCTGCTCGGCGGTCGGCAGGTCGCTGGTCGCGGCGCCGCGGAAGACGCTCGGCAGGATCTCCTCCTCCACGGTCGGATAGATCACCGGGGTGTCCGGCGCGACCGCCGGTGGCCGCGCAGCCGCCAGCGCCTCGCGGACGAACGCCCTCGCGCCCTCACGGCGAATGAGGTCGGCACGCTCCCGGTAGGTGTGCGCCTGGGCCCGCCGGGTCTCCCACGCCGTCGGCGGGATGACCAGGGTGAGGCTGGAGAACCGGCCCGGCTGCCGGGTCGCCGCGTGCAGCAGGGTGCCGCACCCCATCGACTGCCCCACGGCGTGCACCGGCTGTTCCGGGCTCAGGTTGTCGAGCAGGGTGATCAGGTCGTCGGCGAGGTGCGGCCAGGTGTAGGAGGACGGGTCCCGGTCGCCGGTGGAAGCGCCGTGGCCGCGAGCGTCGTAGCGCAGCACTCGATAGCCGGTGATGCGGCCGGCGAGATCGAGACCGAGCTGCGCGTCGCTGGCCCGGCTGGAGGTCAGCCCGTGCAGCTGGACGACCATCGGACCGTCCCCGGACAGGTCGTATTCCAGTGCGGCATAAGGGATGTAGAGCCTCGGCAACTCGCCTCCAGGGATGGGATCAAGGTCGCCATCCTCATTGATGGGATCGGAGTTCGCGCTCAGAAGAATAGCGCCCGCGCGCCGGTGGGGATCGACGCCCGGTGCCGGGCCCCTGCTCGCGATCGACGTCCTCCGGCCGGCATCCGGTCGGGTTCCGGTCGGGTTCTGGTCGGCGCGAGCGGCTGCTCGGCACGCGACCCGGGGCGTGGTAGGGGAAGAACGGCGGGGAGGGAACTCGGGAAGCAGTAGCCTTCACCCACAACGAGACGAAGGAGTCGTCGTGATCAAAGTCAGCGTCCTGTACCCCCGCACCGAGGGATTCCGGTTCGACCACGACTACTACCGCGACCGGCACATGCCGATGGTGGCCGACAAGGTCGACGCGGTGACGTCCTGGGGAGTCGAACGGAGCCTCGGCGACGACGCACCATTCGTCGCGGCCTGCTGGTTCATCGCGGACAGCGCCCAGGCGTGGGAGGCCAGCTTCGGGCCCGTCTCCGGCGAGATCTTCGGCGACATCCCCAACTACACCGACATCCAGCCGATCCTGCACATCGGCGAGATCACCGCGCAGGGCTGAGCCCTCGACAGTCGTCCCCGCGGGACGACGATCCGGCCGACCGGTGGGATGTTCCAAGCCTCGGACCGGCCGCCGATCCGGCCCTTGGGCGTGTCTCCCAATTGATCGGCCGCTGCGCGGGCCCTGGCGGGCACTCGGACTGCGTTGTCGTCGACTCGACGTGGCTCCGCCACGCCCTCGCTCCTCCGCCTTGCCGAGCACTCCGCCAGACCCCGCTCGCCAGGACGCCA
>JBDIAG010000007.1:0-23477 GCA_039812305.1 Actinomycetales bacterium
GCTCCGGAGCGCCGGCCCGCTCGAGAGCCTCCGCAAGGGTCCGGACCTGCTCGGCGGAGTTCACCTTGGGGACGAGGATCCCGTCCGGGCCCGCGGCTGCCGCCGCCACCAGATCGTCCACGTGCCAGGGGGTGTCGATGCCGTTGATCCGGATCGCGATCTCCCGCCGGCCGTACTCGCCGGACGTCGCCGCGGCACAGGCCTGTTCGCGCGCGGACGGTTTGGCGTCGGGGGCCACCGCGTCTTCCAGGTCGAGGATGAGCGCGTCGCAGGGGATGGTCTTCGCCTTCTCCAGGGCGCGCTGGTTGGAGCTCGGCATGTACAGCACCGAGCGGCGCGGGCGGTAGCTCATGCCAGAGCCTCCCGCGTGGCCGCCGCGTAGGCGGACGCCAGCTCGGGGTCGTTGGCCGAGAGCGCCTCGGCCAGATCCACCACGACCCGGCATTGCTTGACCGTCGCGTCGTCCTGCATCTTGCCGTCGATCATGACCGCGCCGGTGCCGTCCCCCATGGCGGCGACGACCTTTCTGGCCCAGGCGACTTCACCCGGTTCGGGGGAGAAGACACGCTTGGCGATCTCGATCTGCACCGGGTGCAGGGTCCAGGCGCCGACGCAGCCGAGCAGATAGGCGTTGCGGAACTGGTCTTCGCACGCGGCGACGTCCTTGATGTCGCCGAACGGCCCGTAGTAGGGGAGGAGGCCGTGCATCGCGCAGGCGTCCACCATCCGGGCGATCGTGTAGTGCCAGAGATCCTGCTGGAAGGTGGCGCGGGGGGCGTCCGGATCGGCGGGGTCGGGATCGGCGCGCACCAGGTAGCCGGGGTGACCGCCACCGACGCGGGTGGTCTTCATCCGCCGGTTGGCGGCGAGGTCGGCCGGCCCGAGCGACAGCCCTTGCATCCGTGGGCTCGCCCCGCAGATCTCCTCGATGTTCGCCACCCCGCGGGCGGTCTCCAGAATCGCGTGGACGAGGATCGGCCGGGTCAGCCCCGCCTTGGCCTCGAGCTGGGCGAGCAGCCGGTCGACGTAGTGGATGTCCTCGGCGCCTTCGACCTTCGGCACCATCACGACGTCCAGCTTGTCGCCGATCGCGGGGATCAGGGTGAGCAGATCGTCCAGCACCCAGGGGGAGTCGAGGGAGTTGATCCGGGTCCACAGCTGGGTCTGCGCCCCCCCTGCTCCGGACCGTGAGCCCCGGGAGAAATCGACTTCCTGACCGACCTTGACCAGCCCCTCGCGGGCGGCCACCTTGTTGTCGGACTTGACCGCGTCCTCGAGGTTGCCGAGCAGCACGTCCGCCGTGCCGACCATGTCGGGCACCTTGGCGACCATCTTCGGGTTCGACGGGTCGAAGAAGTGGATCGACCGGCTCGGACGTACCGGGATCTCCCGGACCGGGGTGGGCGCACCCACCGCGAGTGGCATGAAGAAGTCCTTGGCGCTGCGCACTGAACGCTCCTCCCGCGCACCGGCTTCGGTGCCGGTACAGCCTCGGTTGCGGATCTCGACCGTTCGAGACGCTAGCAGTGGCCCCGACGGAGGCGTCGTCCGACTGGTGAGGCGCACGTCACAGTCGGGCGACACCGGGGCCGCGCCTGGGGTGAGGCCCGGGCGTGCATGCATCGTGCATGCTGGTGTGGTCGGGTGAAGACAGCCATCATGCAGGTGCGAGATGTTCCGGAGTCTGTCGTTGCCGTCCTCAAGGCCCGCGCCGAGGCACGTGGGCGCCGGCGACTCAGGTCAGGTCGGCGGGTCGGATCCGGAGGGGGAAAGGCGTCGTGACGGCGAAGGTGTCGAAGCCGGTGGTGACCACTGGCTCGCCGTAGCGGCCGTTCTCCAGATGCCAGGCCCGGATCGATGGAATGGTCGGGTCGACGACCCAGTAGGCCGGGCAACCCATCTCCTCGTAGACGGCTCGCTTCAGCGTGAGGTCGTAGCGCTGGGTGGTGGGCGAGAGCACCTCGATCGCCAGCAGTGGGGCAGTTGGCAGGTCGCGCTCGGTCAAATCCGAGACCCGGGCGATGAGCACGTCCGGTTGGACCACGGTGCCCGGCTGGGGGCTGACGTCGCATGGTGCGCACAGAAGCTCGAACTGTGGGGGGACCTGGCCGGCCAACTTTGGGATCAAACGGGTCACCGCCCGTTGGTGGCGGATGAGTGGCGCCGGTGTCACGATGAGCATTCCGTCGACGAGCTCATAGCGGTTCCCGTCATCTGGGAGGGCGTCCCGCTGCTCACGGGTGAAGATCCCGGTCTCGTTGCCGTGATGGATCAGTGCGCTCATGGTTGACATGGTGCCCCTTCCGAGGTGTCAGTCCCAGCCCTATGAGGACTACTGCCGGACCAGTAACGCCACCGGGTAGTCGGACAGGACGTCGGCAACCGGGGTGGGGGAGCCGCCGGCCACCTGGCGGGCGGTGAAGGCGTCCACCCATGAACCCTCCGGGAGCGCGACGGTGTTCGAGCCCCAACCGCCCAGCTCGGACACCGAGGTGGCCAGCCGGGTCGCCAGCGTCACGGCGGCGACACCCGAGTCGTCGCCGCGTCCGAAGGCCACCAGGTAGCCGGTCGTGGTCGGCAGCGGGCCGTATGTCGCCCGCTCGCCCACGAACCACTCCGGGTGGTCGCGGCGCACTCGGAGGGTCCGCGAGGTGACGAGCAGCTTCTCCTCCTCCAGGGTCTGGGGGCGGGCGCCACCGTCCAGGCGGTCCAGCAGCGCGGCCCGCGCGGAGAAGTCCACCGGCCGGCGGTTGTCCGGATCCACCAGCGACGAGTCGAGCAGTTCGGCGCCCTGGTAGACGTCCGGCACGCCCGGCATCGTCAGCTGGACGAGCTTCTGCCCCAGCACGTTCGCCCGGATCGACGCACTACCCTGCCGGGCGAAGACACCCAGGAGGTAGGCCACCTCGCTGGAGGCGAGAGCGGTCCGGGCCAGATCCAGCACAGCGGCCTCGTACTCGGCGTCCACCGCGGTCCAGAACGTCCGCAGCTTCGCCTCGCGCATCGCCTTCAGCAGGTACTGCTCAAGCCGTTCCGCCGAGATCAGCGCGCCGGTCGTCGTGCGGGTCGCCAGCAGCGTCTGCCACAGCAGGTACTCGGTGGCCCCGTCCACCAGGGACGACCGCTGCCCGGCCACGGCGTCCGACAGCGCGGTGACGCAGGAGTCCCAGGCGTGCGGCAGCTCCGAGATCACCGACAGCCGGGCCCGGGCGTCCTCGGCCCGCTTGGTGTCGTGCGTGGAGAGCGTCGTCATCGTCACCGGCCAGGCCGCCAGCAACCGCGACGAGAAGGCATGGAACTCCTCGGGTGGGACCCCCACCACATCGGGGTCGCCGCCGACCTCGTTGAGAGCCGCCAGCCGGAACCACCGGTAGAACGCAGTGTCCTCGATCCCCTTCGCCATCACCGGCCCGCAGGTCTGCTGGAACCGCACCATCAGCTCCCCGCGCGTCTTCTCGTCGATCCGGCCGGCGCTGCCGGCCTCCCGGCCGAGCAGCAGATCCCGTACCAGGTCGAGCGTGTCGTGCAGATCCTCGGCCAGGGACGCCCGGGCCAGCGACACCGCGTGATCCATCACCTCGACCTGATCGTGCGGCGCCGGCTCGCCCGGCACCACGTAGGCCCGGTACCGGTGGAACGACACCAGCAACGCGGTGATCACCCGCTCGAAGGCTCGGCGGGTGTGGTCCCGCAAGCGGACGTCGGTCTCGCAGATCCGCACCAGCAGCTCGACCAGCCTGGCCACCTCGGTGAACAGCGACCCGTTCACCACCTCGCGCTTGGAGACCTCCACCACCGAGGCCATGTCGGGGGAGACCGCCTCGCCCTCCCGGCCGGCGAACCGCGTCCAGGTGGACAGCAGCGGCGCCGCTCCGCCGGGGTGCACGAACAGCCCGCCGACCCGCATCAGGGCGTCGTAGCCGGTCGTCCCGGCGCAGGGCCAGTCGCCGGGCAGCGTCTCGTCGCCCTCGAGGATCTTCTCCGCCACCACCCAGGCGTCACCGGTCGCCGCCGCGAGCCGGCGGAGATAGCCGCGGGGGTCGGCGAGTCCGTCCGGATGGTCGATCCGGAACCCGTCCACCTGACCGGCCTCGAACAGCTCGAGCAGGAGGGCGTGGGTGGCGTCGAAGACCGCCGGATCCTCGACCCGGACGGCCACCAGGGTCCCGACGTCGAAGAAGCGCCGGTAGTTCAGCTCCTGGTCGCCCACCTTCCAATGCGCCAGCCGGTACCACTGCCGGTCCACCAGCTCGGCCATCGGCAGGCTCTCGGTGCCCTCCCGCACCGGGAACTCGTGGTCGTAGTATCGCAGCACCGGCTCGTCGCCACCGATGTCCAGTTGCAGCTCGTCCTTGGCCAGCACGGTGCCGATCCGATCGCCGAGCACCGGCATCAGCAGCGCCCGCGCACCCCCCGGCTCGAACTTCCCGCCGGAGTTGACCTCCGGCCAGGAGACGTCGAACCAGTCGGCGAACGGCGACAGCGGACCCTCCTTCAGCACCGACCACAGCGGCTGGTTCAGCCGCACCGGCGTCGGCACCGTCATGTGGTTCGGCACCACGTCCACGACGATGCCCAGGCCGGCCTCGTGCGCCCGCGCCACCAGCCGGTCGAAGGCCTCCCGTCCGCCCGCGTCCGAGGACAGTCGGGAGTGGTCGAGCACGTCGTAGCCGTGCGCCGACCCCTGCGTCGCGGCGAGGATCGGCGACAGATAGAGGTGGCTCACCCCGAGGGAGGCCAGATAGCCGATCTGCTCGGCGACGGCGTCGAAGCCCTGGGTGGCCCGCACCTGTAGTCGGTAGGTGCTGACCGGAACTTTCCGGTCGGCTTTCGGACGGTGGGTGTGTGCGGCCATCGGCTTCCTCTCGGATGAGCGTGTGGTCAGTTTCCGCCGCGGGCTCGAGGCGTGGGATGTGCGTCCCGCGTCGTGGGCCGGGCCCGGGAGATCGACGGGCCGGGTGCGTCGAGACCGCGAGCCGGCTGGTGCGCCCGACCGGCCTCGGCCACCTTCATCGCCCGCGGCACGATCGTCGCCCGCGGACGCCGCAGCACCACGGTCGACCGGGCATGGACGTCCACCACGTCCTGCGCCTTGACCCGGTCATCCCCGGTCAGGGCGCCGGCGGTGTCCAGCACGACCTGCCATTCCGCGCCGTAGGCGCTGATCGGCAGGGTGAAGGGCAGCGGCTCGTAGTGGGCGTTGAGCAGGATCAGGAAGGAGTCGTCGACCACCTTCTGGCCGAACGGGTCGGGCTCCGGGATCGCGTCCCCGTTGAGGAAGATGCCGACCGATCGCGCCAGCCCGTTCGACCAGTCCTGGTCGGTCATGTGCTCGCCCGCCGGCGTGAACCACGCGATGTCGCCGAGATCGTTCTCGCCGCCGTGGTCGGCGCGACCCCGGAAGAACCGCCGGCGCCGGAACACCGGGTGCTCCTGTCGCAACGCAACCAGCTGTTGGGTGAACTCGACCATCTCGACCTGCCAGTCGTCGAGGTCCCAGTTCATCCAGGAGATCTCGTTGTCCTGGCAGTAGACGTTGTTGTTGCCGTTCTGGGTGCGGCCGATCTCGTCGCCGTGGGCGATCATCGGCACGCCCTGGCTGAGCAGCAGGGTCGTCATCAGGTTGCGCTGCTGGCGGGCGCGCAGGGCCAGGATCTCGGGGTCGTCGGTCGGCCCCTCCACCCCGCAGTTCCACGACCGGTTGTGCGACTCGCCGTCGTTGCCGCCCTCGCCGTTGGCCTCGTTGTGCTTGTGGTCGTAGGAGACCAGGTCGCGCATCGTGAAGCCGTCGTGGGCGGTGACGAAGTTGATGCTCGCGTTCGGCCGGCGGCCGTCGCTCTGGTAGAGATCCGAGGAGCCGGTCATCCGGGACGCGAACTCGCCCAGCGTGGACGGCTCACCCCGCCAGAAATCGCGGACGGTGTCGCGGAACTTGCCGTTCCACTCCGTCCACTGCGGCGGGAAGTTGCCCACCTGGTAGCCGCCGTCGCCGAGGTCCCACGGCTCGGCGATGAGCTTCACCTGGGAGACCACCGGGTCCTGCTGCACCAGGTCGAAGAACGCCGAGAGCCGGTCGACCTCGTGGAACTGCCGGGCCAGGGTGGCGGCCAGGTCGAACCGGAACCCGTCCACGTGCATCTCCAGCACCCAGTAGCGCAGGGAGTCCATGATCAGCTGCAGCACGTGCGGGTGACGCATCAGCAGGCTGTTGCCGGTGCCGGTGGTGTCGTAGTAGTGCTCCGGCTCGTTGTCGACCAGCCGGTAGTAGGCCTGGTTGTCGATGCCGCGGAAGCACAGGGTCGGGCCCAGCTCGTTGCCCTCGGCGGTGTGGTTGTAGACCACGTCGAGGATCACCTCGATGTCGGCCTGGTGCAGCGCCTTGACCATGCCCTTGAACTCGGTCACCTGCTGACCGATCGAGCCGGTGGCGGCGTAGCCGTTGTGCGGGGCGAAGAAGCCGATCGTGTTGTAGCCCCAGTAGTTGGACAGGCCCTTCTCGGTGAGGTGGGTGTCCTGCACGAACTGGTGCACCGGCATCAGCTCCAGCGCGGTGACCCCGAGGCCCTGCAGATGCTTGATCAGTTCCGGGTGGCCGATGCCGGCGTAGGTGCCGCGCAGCTCCGGCGGGATGCCCGGGTGGGTGCGGGTCAGACCCTTGACGTGGGCCTCGTAGATGACGCTCTCGTGATACTCCCGGTGCGGCGGCCGGTCGACCCCCCAGTCGAAGAACGGGTTGATCACGACGCTGGTCATCGTGTGCCCGCGACTGTCCTCGGTGTTCATCCGCGAGTGGTCGTCGAAGTCGTAGGAGAACAGGGAGGGATCGCCGTCCACCTGCCCGTCGATCGCCTTCGCGTAGGGGTCGAGCAGCAGTTTGCTCGGGTTGCAGCGCAACCCGCGGGTGGGGTCGTAGGGACCGTGGACGCGGTACCCGTAACGCTGCCCGGGTTGCACACCCGGGAGATAGCAGTGCCAGACGAAGGCGTCCACCTCGGTCATCTGGATCCGCTGCTCACCGCCGCGGGCTCCGACCAGGCACACCTCCACCTTCTCTGCCACCTCGGAGAAGAGTGCGAAGTTGGTGCCGGTGCCGTCGAACGTGGCTCCCAGCGGGTACGGCCTTCCGGGCCAGATCTGCACAGTGTCTCCTTCAACCTTTGGCGAGCCGTCTCATTGTTGCCCATCCGGGCCTTCGGGGCGCTCCGAGGCGCTCAACTGTCCCCGGGTCGGGGCGCCGTGAGGCGTCCGACCGCCCCAGCGCACTACGGTGTCTGTATGTCCGGACGATCGACGGCCAAGTCGTCGGCCGGGCCTGCCCCGGAGGCCGCCCAGGTCACGTCCACGTGGTGGTTCCTGCTGAAGACCACCATCGGGTTGAGCCTGCGGTACCGGGTCACGGCGCTGGCCGCGGAGGTGGGGTTCTTCGCGCTGCTCGCGCTGCCGCCGCTGGTGCTCGCGCTCGCCGCCGCCGCTGCTTGGTTGGGTTCGCGACTGGGCGTTTCACTGGAGCTCGAGGCCGCCGTCCGGGAATACCTTACCCCGTTTCTGACCGCGGACGTCGTCGACACCGTCATCGTCCCGACCCTGACCGACGCCCTGCACACCCCGCGCTACGACGTGATCAGCATCGGATTCATCCTCTCGCTGTGGTCGGGATCCCGGGCGATGCACGTCTATCTGGACACGATCTCGATCATGTACGGGCTGGCGCGGGTCCGCAGTCTGCTGGTCTCGCGGATGATGGCCTTCGGGCTCTACCTCGCCGCCCTGGTGCTCGGCTCGGTCTCCCTGCCGCTGATGCTGCTCGGGCCGGAGCTCATCTCGCACCTGCTGCCGACCCACCTGGCCGACCTCAGCCTGCTCTACTGGCCGATCGTGGGCGTCGCGGTGCTGGTGCTTCTGGCCCTGCTGTTCCACGTCAGCGTTCCGATCCGCACCCGCTGGTGGCGCAACCTGCCCGGGGCGATGCTGGCGGTGGGGATCTGGCTCGCGGCGAGCGCGGTCATGCAGCTGGCGCTGGCGGTCTCGCTCTCACCGACCGAGTCGACCACCCGGTCGCTGTCGATCTACGGGCCGCTAACCACACCGATCGTGGTGCTGATGTGGTTCTACCTGCTCGCCATCGCCGTGCTGGTCGGTGCGGCTCTCAATGTGGCGGTCGACCATCGCTGGCCGGACGGAGAGCGCTCGGCCAAGCGGGCCGAGGCCGCCGAGCAGCTGGCCCAGGAGTCCGGATTCGGGCGGACGCTGACACCGGTCCGCGACGCCGACATCGAACGGAAGGCCAGTCGCTACGGGGCCGGAGCCGCGGCCGCGTTCCACGCCAGCAAGGCCGACACCGGCCGTCAGGCGCAGGTGCGGCGCAAGCCGCCGTTGGCGACTCCGGGCGGAGCCGCACCCTCGCCGCCGGCGACTCCGGGCGGAGCTGCACCCTCGCCGTCGGCGACACCACGCCGTCGCACCCGGTCACCGTCGGTGCTCCCCGGGGGGCCGCAGACGGGCCCGATCACGCTCGTGCACCCCAAGCGTCCCACCAGCTCGGGGCCGGGCTCCCGGCCGGACGACGGCCGGCCGGCCGAGCCGACCGACCCTGGCGGGCCCGCAGCCCCGGGGGCGCCCACCGACTCGGGCTCGCCCACCGCTCCGGGGGCACCCAGCGAGAACGGCACGTCCGCCGAGGGTCCTGCCGGCTCGGCCCGGCCGTGAGGGCGTGACACGTAGCGGTTATTTCCTGTCGCGCCCCCCTGGGTAGGATCGGCGAGGTGTCATCGGCTCCCCTGCAGGGCTTGGTCGTCGCCGACTTCTCCCGGGTACTGGCCGGGCCGTTGGCGAGCATGACGCTGGCCGATCTCGGCGCCACCGTGATCAAGGTGGAACGGCCCGGTGTGGGCGACGACACCCGCTCCTGGGGTCCGCCCTGGTCGGCGACCTCCAGCACCTACTTCGACTCGGTGAACCGGCGCAAGCTGTCGGTGGCACTCGACCTGGGCGATCCCGAGGATCTCGCGCTCGCCCAGCAGCTGGCCCACCGCGCCGACGTGCTGATCGAGAACTTCAAGCCCGGCGGGCTGGACCGCTTCGGGCTCGGCTACTCCCACGTCGCCCTGGTCAATCCCGGCATCGTCTACTGCTCGATCTCCGGCTTCGGGTCGGCCGGTGGTGCCGACCTGCTCGGGTACGACTTCCTCGTCCAGGCGGTCGGTGGGCTGATGAGCCTCACCGGCGCCGCGGACGGCGAGCCGTCCAAGGTGGGGGTGGCGCTCGTGGACGTCTTGACCGGGAAGGACGCGACGATCGCGATCCTGGCCGCGCTCGCCGGCCGGGCCGCCAGCGGCCGGGGGAGCAGGATCGAGGTGGCGCTGCTCGGCTCGCTGCTGGCCGGGCTGGTCAACCAGGCGCAGAGCTATCTGGAGACCGGGCGGGCGCCGCAGCGGATGGGCAACCAGCATCCGTCGATCGCCCCGTACGAGACCCTGCACTGTGCGGACGGTCTCCTCGCCGTGGCGGTCGGCAACGACGGACAGTTCGCCAGATTCGCTCGGGTGCTGGGGCTGTCCGAACTGGCCGATGACGAGCGGTTCGCGACGAACGCGGCGCGGGTGCGGCACCGGGCCGAACTCGTGCCCGCACTGGAGGCGGCCCTCGCCGGAGGCACCACCGCGCACTGGGTCGCCGCGCTGACGCGGGCGGGCCTGCCGGCGGGCGAGGTGGGCACGGTCGCGGACGGGTTCGCGCTGGCCGACCGGCTCGGCCTGGATCCGGTACTGCCGACCACGCGCGCCGACGGCTCCGCCGGCCCGCGCACCCCACGTCCGGCGGCGACGTTCTCGTCGTCGGACTGGAGCCCCGGCCCGGCGTCCGCCCCTCCCGGACTGGGCGAGCACGACGCCCTCGTGCGTGCCTGGCTGCGCGACCCCGATCGATACCCGTTGACTTCCGACGAAGGAGTGAATCCATGAGCAGCAAGCGGCCGACGACGCCGGTGAACCCGCTCGACCTGGCCGAGATCGACGACGAGCTGAGCCCGGAGGAGAAGGACATCCGGGCGACGGTCCGGAAGGTCTGCGACGTCGAGGTCGAGCCGTTCGTCGCCGACTGGTACGAGCGGGGCGAGATCCCGGACGTTCGTGGGCTCACCCGCAAGCTGGGCGAGGTCGGGTTGCTCGGCATGCACCTGGAGGGCTACGGCTGCGCGGGGATGAGCGCGGTGGACTACGGCCTGGCTTGCCTGGAACTGGAGGCGACCGACTCCGGGTTGCGCTCGCTGGTCAGCGTGCAGGGCTCGCTGGCGATGTACGCGATCCACCGCTTCGGCACCGAGGAGCACAAGCAGGAGTGGCTGCCTCGGATGGCGGCCGGCGAGGCGATCGGCTGCTTCGGCCTGACCGAGCCGGATCATGGTTCCGACCCGGGATCGATGCGCACGCGGGCCCGCCGGGACGGCTCCGGCGACGGGGCCGACTGGATTCTGGACGGCGCGAAGATGTGGATCACCAACGGCTCGGTGGCCGACGTGGCCATCGTCTGGGCCGGGACGCCGGACGGCGTCCGGGGGTTCGTCGTGCCGACCGACACCCCCGGGTTCTCCGCGCCCCTGATCAAGCACAAGCTGTCGCTGCGGGCGTCGGTGACCTCGGAGCTGGTGCTGGATGGGGTGCGGCTGCCCGCGTCGGCGATCCTGCCCGAGGCGACCGGCCTGGGCGGGCCGCTGTCCTGCCTGAACGAGGCCCGGTACGGGATTCTCTGGGGAGCGATGGGCGCGGCCCGGAGCTCCTTCGAGACCGCCCTGCGGTACTCGGGAGAGCGGGTGCAGTTCGACCGCCCGATCTCCGGCTTCCAGCTGACCCAGGCCAAGCTGACGTCGATGGCCCTGGAGCTGATCAAGGGGACGCTGCTGGCCCTGCACCTCGGCCGGCGGAAGGACTCCGTCGGGCTGCGGCCGCACCAGGTCAGCCTCGGCAAGCTGAACAACGTCAACGCCGCGCTGGAGATCTGCCGGACCGCCCGCACGATCCTCGGCGCCAACGGGATCTCGCTGGAGTTCCCGGTGATCCGGCACATGACCAACCTGGAGTCGGTCCTCACCTACGAGGGAACGCCGGAGATGCACACCCTGATGATCGGCCAGGCCCTCACCGGTCAGGCCGCGTTCCGCTGACCTCGCGAGTGGGCAATCGTCCTCACCCGGGAGGCAGATTGCCCACCGGCTGACCGGCCAGGGCGGCGAGGCCGGCGTAGAGGCCGCCCCGGGCCAGCAGTTCGTCGTGCGAGCCGAGTTCGACGAGTTCGCCGTGGTCGAGGACGGCGATCTGGTCGGCGTTGCGGATCGTCGAGAGCCGGTGCGCGATGGTGATCGTGGTCCGGCCCCGGCTGAGGTCGGCGATCGCGTCGGTGACCGCCTGTTCGGTGCGGGTGTCCAGCGCCGAGGTGGCCTCGTCCAGGACGAGGACGGGTGGGTTGCGCAGGATCGTGCGGGCCAGAGCCAGCCGTTGACGCTCGCCGCCGGAGAACCGGTGGCCGCGGGCGCCGACGACGGTGTCGAGGCCGTCGGGCAGGGTGGCGACCACGTCGTCCACCCGGGCGGCGGCCAGCGCGAGCCACAGTTCGTCGTCGTCGGCGCCCGGCTTGGCCAGCTGCAGGTTCGCGCGGATCGTGTCGTGCACCAGGTAGGTCTCCTGGGTGACCACGCCGACCACGGCGGAAAGGCTCTCCGGGTCGAGATCCCGCACGTCCACCCCGTCGATCAGGACGCGACCGGAGGTCGGGTCGTGCAGCCGGGCGACCGTCCAGGCGAGGGTCGACTTGCCGGCCCCGGTGGGCCCGACGAGGGCGAGGCTGCTGCCGGCCGGGACGGTGAGGTCGATGTCGTGCAGCGCCTCGGGCCCGCTGTCGTAGCGGTGCCCGACGTGCTCGAACCGCACCTCGCCACGTACCTGGCGCGAGTCGAGGGCCACCGGCTTGGCCGGTCGGGCCGGCTCGGGCAGGTCCAGGTAGCCGAAGATGCGGGAGAACAGTGCCATCGAGGCGATCCACGAGGCACTGACGCTCATCAGGCCGAGGATCGGGCGGAAGAGCTGGGCCTGCAGGGCGGTGAAGGCGACCAGGGTGCCGATCGTGATCCCGCCGGAGGTGGCCGGAAAGCCGGCCGCCAGGTAGATCATCGCCGGGGTCGCCGCGAAGACCATCGTGATCGTGCCCATCCGCCAGCGGCCGGCCATCTGGGTCGCGACGTCGAGGTCGACCAGGCGGGCGGAGGCGTCGGAGAATCGCCGGGCGCCGGCCTCGGTCGTGCCGAGCGTGCGGGCGAGCAGCGAGCCGGAGAGGGAGAGGTTCTCCTCGATCTGGGCGTGCATGTCCGCCAGGTGCCGTTGCCGGGTGGTGGTCAGGTCGCGCCTGGCGGTGGCGACCTTGCGGGTCACCCAGACCGCGGGCGGCAGGATCACCAGACTGACCAGGCTGAGCCGCCAGGACAGCGCACCCATCGCGATCATCGTCGCGACGGCGGTGGTCAGGTTGGAGGCCACCGAGGTGGCCGTGTTGGTGACGACGGTGCTCATCCCGTCGATGTCGTGGCTGAGCCGGGACTGCACCTCGCCGTGCTGGGTGCGGGTGAAGAACGACAGCGGCTGCCGGGTGAGGTGGACGAAGACGTCGCGTCGCAGGCCCTCCATCACCCGCCCGCCGACGGTCGTCGACAGGTAGGTCTGCCAGACGCCGAGGGCCGTGGTGGCGGCGGCGATGAGCAGCATGCCGGAGACGCAGAGCAGGAGCAGGGTGGTGTCGGCGTGCGGGAGGGCGTCGTCGATGATCGCCTTGACCAGGAACGGCTGGGCCAGGCCGGCGAGAGCGCTAAGGACGAGCAGGGCCATCACCGTGCCGAGGGCGAGCTTGTGCGGGGCGAACAGCGCCAGGACGCGGCCGAACGGCACCGGGGACTCGGCGAGCTGGGCACGGTCTTCGGGGCTGGGCCCCTGGGCGCGGGACATCATGCCGGCGCCGGTGGGATTGGGTTGAACCACAGTCATGCAGACCTCCGGGTGGGGTCTCGGGGTGGGGTGGTGAGGTTACCTCAGGAACTTACGTTGTTGAGGTTACCTCACGATGAGGGAACGTCACCACATGGTTGACTTGTTCCCGTGGACGAGTTCGCACATCTGCCCGAGGATCCGGGGGAGCTGGTGATGCGGGCGTCGCACGTTCTACGCCGCCGGATGCGCGAAGTGCTCCAGCCCTACGAGCTCTCGCCGCACCAGGCCCGCGGCCTCGGCGTGATCCGGTCGGCCGGCGGCGAAGGGCTCCGGCTGGGGGTGCTCGCCGAGCGACTGCGGGTGGCCCCGCGGTCGGTGACCGAGCTGGTCGACGCGCTGGTGGCCAAGGGGCTCGTCGAACGGGTGCCGGATCCGGCGGACCGGCGGGCGGTGGTCGTCCGGGTGACCGGGGCGGGTGCGGAGCTGAGCGAACTGGTGCACGCCGAGCGGTCCGCCCAGCTGCGGGCGTGGGCGGCGAACCTGGAGGCGGACGATCGCGAACAATTGGTGCGGCTGCTCCGTCAGTTGCTGCGCGGCGAGGCCTGACCGCGGGCGCCGACGGAGCTCCAGCCCGCCAGGTGCAGCCGGTCGAACGCGTCCAGCAGCAGATCCAACGTGAACTCGAACTCGAACTGCTCGTCGCACGAGGCTCCCGACGAAGACGGGTCGCCGCCGGTGGCCTCGACCGCGATCGCGTAGATGTGCGGGTAGGTCTTCGCGACGGCATCGATCATCAGCCGCTGCTGGGCCGGGTCGGCCGGTACCGCCAGGGCGTCCGGATCGTCGAAGGCCTCCGGACTGAACCCCCAGATCCGGTGGCCGAGTGCGTGCATGGCGTGGTGGGTGAGGTCGACGGAGAGGCCGCCGCCGATGAGCATCCCGGCGAGAGAATCCATGTAGCCGAGCACCTGCGGGGTGCGGGTCGCGCGTGACTCGATCACCTGACGGGCCCAGGGGTGTCGCAGGAGCACCCGGCGGGCGGACAGGATCCGGCTGCGCACGGCGTCCTTCCAGGGTGTGTCGGTCTCGGGTGGGTCGTAGCCGGCGATGAGCGTGTCGACCATCCCGCCCAGAAGGTCGTCCTTGTTGGCTACGTGCTTGTAGAGGGCCATCGGGACGACGCCGAGTCGAGCGGCGAGGTTTCGCATGCTGACCGCCTCGATGCCCTCCTGGTCGGCCAGCTCGACGGCGGACTCGAGGGCGCGCCGGCGGGTCACCGGCAGGCGCTTGGCGGTGCCTGGCAGGGCGGTCTCCCTTCCTGGTGACGCGGTCGGAGTGGCGCGGTCGGAGTGGCGCGGTCGGCTGGCGGGTTGGGTGGCGCGGTCGGCTGGCGGGGTTGGACTGACGCGGCCCGGGGTGGCGCGGTCCGGGCGCCGCGATCGGGGTGCGCGATCCCGAACGACTTGACGGGTGTACAGGGTACACCTATCGTTCGGGTGTACGCCGTACACCTACCATCGAAGGGCTCTCTGATGACCTCCGCACGACGAACGTCCCTGCTGGCGGGAGGGCTCTACCTGCTCACCGTCGTCACCTCGGTCGCGGCGCTGGCCCTGAAGCAGCCGGTGCTGAAGCGACCCGAACTGGCCGGTTCGGGCACCGCGCTGCCGACCGCGGCGCTTCTCGAGGTCGTCCTGGCGGTTGCCTGCATCGGCACGGCGGTGGTGCTCTACCCGATCGCCCGCAGAGTCAATGAGACCGCGGCCCTCGGCTTCGTCGCCGCCCGGGTGCTGGAGGCGGGCGTGATCCTGGTGGGGGTCATCGCGATGCTGTCGCTGCCGGCGGCATCGGCCGGAGACGGCGGCGCGGCGCTGGTGGCCGTCCACGATCAGGCCTTCCTGCTGGGCCCCGGCCTCATCCCGGCGGTGAACGCGGGCTGTCTCGGCTACGTGATGTACCGGTCGAAGCTGGTGCCGCGGATCATTCCGGTCATCGGCTTCGTCGGTGCGCCGTTGCTCGTCCTCTCCGCGACCGCCACGCTGTTCGGGCTCACCAGCCAGGTCTCGGCCGTCTCGGGGCTGGCCGCGCTCCCCGTGGCGATATGGGAGATCTCGTTGGGCTGCTGGCTCGTCGTCAGGGGCTTCCGGCCGGCGCGCGTTCCCGACGAGGACGTGCCGGCGGCACCTGCCATCGCCCTACCCACGGGCTGATCTCGGGTGTGAGTGGGCCGGTAAGTGCTCCGGCAACCAGTTGGCGGCCGAGCAACCGCGTATCGCCGGATGTTCGGCCTGCAATTGGATGCTCGGCCTGCGGCTGGATGCTCGGCCTGCGGCTGGATGCTCGGCCTGCGGCTGGATGCCCGGCCTGCGGCTGGATGCCCGGCCTGCGACCGGATGCTCGGCCTTGGGCCCGGATGCTCCGCCCGCGAGCGGATGCCCGGCTTGCGACCGGGGGCCGGCCTGCGACCGGATGCCGGCCTGCGACCGGATGCTCCGCCCGCGGCCGGATGCCTGGCCCGCGGCTGGATGCCCGGCTCGGGGCCGGATGCCCTGGCCCTCAACTGGATGCCCGGCTTGCGGCTGGATGCCCCGGCCTGCGAACGGATGCCCGGCCTGCAACCGGATGCTCAGGCCCGCAGGTGCCGCCCGAGTCGCAACGCCAGGGCCACCACCGTCAGGGTCGGGTTGACGAATCCGGCGCTCGGGAACACCGACCCACTGACGACGTGGACGTTCTCCCAGTGGTGCACGCGGCAGTCCGGGTCGACCACGCCGGCGTCCGGCTCCGCGGACATCCGGGTCGTCCCCAGGTGATGGTGGGTGCCGCCGAGCAGCCGCGGGCGTCCGTCGTCCCAGTCGGTGTTGATCATGCGACCGATGCCGCGCTCGGCGAAGGCCTGGGCGAACAGGTCGCGAGATCGGCCGATCCGACGCTGGTCGGCCAGACTCCATCGCCAGGTGAGCAGGAGTTCGCTGCGGCCCAGGGCGTCCGTCGTCTGGCCGAGCGTCAGCCGGTTGTCCGGATCCGGACTCTGCTCGGTCTGGTGCAGCACCTCGAAGACGCTGTACCGCGGGTTCGCCGCTCCACCGGCCCAGTCCGCCCGATCGATGCTGGGCTGGTGGCGTCCGGCGAGCACGGCGCGGGCGACAGACGGGGCGCCGGCGAGCACGGTGAGGCCGTCCAGCGCCTTCCTCGCCAGCGGCTCCCGGCGGCCACTCGGGCTGCGCAGCCGGGCCAGTGCCTGGGATCCCGCGCCGGCGTAGGCGGCATCCCGGGGCACGAGCAGGGCGCTGCAGGCCAACAGCTCCTTCTTCTCGACCACCTCGTCGACGAGGGTGAGCTTGGCCGAGACGTAGGTGCCGTCCACCTGCCGGGTGCCATAGAGGCCGAGCCGGCTCAACCAGCGGTCCCCGGCCCGGGTGGCCAACAGCCCGCCGCGAACCAGGGGATGCTCCATGAAGTTGCGGCCCACCAGGCCGGCGTGGTCGCCGGGGGTGCGCCCGTGACGACGCCCGGTGTCCAGCAACAGCCGCACCGTCTCCAGGCCGCCGGCGGCCAGCACGACCTGCCGGGCCCGGATCGTCCGCGTCGTCCCGTCCGCGCCGGCGACCCGCACGCCGTGGACGCTGGTCGCCTCCGGGGCCGGTTCCAGCCAGAGGGCGGTGGTGTCGGTGAGGAAGTGCACGCCCCGCCGGACGAGGTCGTCCCGGGCTCGGCCGGTGAAGGCCGAGGCCGGCCCGAACTGGAACATCGAGGTCGTGACGCCGGTGCCATCGAGGGGGAGTGGGCGGCTCTGGGCGTCCGACCAGTGCTCGGCGTCATAGCGATAAGGCCCCAGGCCGCACAACGCGTGCGCGGCCTCGCCCCAGGTGTCGAGGTCGGAACGGTCGATCGGCCACCCAGGAGTGCCGATGCCCGGGCGGGCGATCAGATCGAGCGGCTGCATCGGGGCGTAGCGACAGCCTTGTTCGACCACGTCATCGGCCTGGCCGGCGGCGCGCAGCTCGAAACTCCACTGCCTGGCCGTGCCGCCGAGGCCGGCCGAGTGGGAGGTGTCGACGTCACCGTTGGGGTACGGATCCTCTGCGCCCAGCCGCACCGGCGGGAACCCGTGCGGCCCGTCGTCGCCGTCCGCGCCGCCCTCCACGAGGCAGATCCGCCCCGGGGAAGCGGCCAGCTCGGAGGCGACGGCCAGCCCCGCGGGGCCGGCCCCCACGATGCAGAAATCCCAGAGATCTTCGTCAGTCGTCATCGGTTCACGGTTCCTGGGTCGGTCCGGTCTCGACCGGCTCCGGTTGGTAGGCGGAGTACAGGGACAGCGCGGAGTGCAACCGGCCCGGCCGGCCCCAGCGCAGCATCTTCTTGGCGGCCTGCACCGCCGGCTTCGGGAGCACGTTGTTGACGCGGATCGACAGCCGCAGCTGCATGTCGCTGTGCTGGAGCAGCCGTCGGAGTTCTGCTCTGGTCTCCGGATCCAGATCGTAGAACTCGACGAAGCGGCCGTGGGCCTGATTCAGGGCGTCGGCGTGCCGCATGGTCGTGACGGTGCGTCCGAACAGTCTGCGGTGCGTACGGAAACTGCTGCTGGCCGAGCCGGTGTGCAGCCGGTACCCGGACAGTCCCTCCGCCAGGAAGCCCACGTCGGCCTTGGCCGCGACCCGCAGCCACAGCGCCATGTCGCAGTAGGGGCCGTCCGCGGAGTCGAAACGGTCCTCGGCGACGAGCTCGCCGCGCAGCATGACCGACGACACACACGTCATGCCTCCCTGGGCGATCGATTGGCCGATGAACTGCCACCCCGACTGCACGGTGTCCTTCTCGAGCTGGGCCCAATTCGTCACCGGACCATAGGGGAGCGAACTCGAATCGATGTAACGGAAGGAAGAATGCACCATTCCGACTTGGGGGTGCGCCTCGAAGAACGCCACCTTGGATTGGAGGTTGCCCGGCAGCATGAGGTCATCGTCCGGCAGCATGACGCGATACTTGCCACTGCCCAGATGCAGGCATCGCGTGAGATTGCCGAACAAGCCGATGTTCTCGTCCAGCCGATCTATTCGCACCCGAGGGTCGCCGAACGATTCCACCACTCCCACCGTGTCCGTCTCCGAGGCATTGTCCGAGACGATGACCTCGAAGTCGCGATACGACTGCCAGAGCACGCTTTGCAGGCTCGCCCGCAGCATCTCGGGACGGTTGTAAGTGGGAATGCAGACAGTGACTGTCGGGTGGTCGACCATGTCGCGCAGGTCCTTCCAGGTGTGGCCAATCTGTGTCCGGTGTTTAGGGTGGTGTCTACCCTGACGTCGGAGAAGGGTTTCCGATTCGTAACATCACAATGGCCCGTCGAGGCTGACACATAGCTGTGATTCGAGGCCGGACGTGCCTTCATTGTTTCGATTTCGGCGACTCTGCCCGGCATGTGACGAGGTGCGATCGGGAACGGGATGAAGCGTCCATAAGGACTGGACAACACGCTCAAACGCAACGCTAAAACCCTCGTGTCCCCGTACACATCACTAGGGTATTCCCACCCGGCCGAGAATGCGCGTGGAGCCACCCCGATTGGCGGCTTGTCGCTCAGATGGAGGCGGCCGCCCACGAGTTGAGAACGCGGAGGGTATCGGCGGAAGCCTCGTCGCGTGGGCCGTACATGACAAGTTCGAGGCCGGGATGTCCGTTCACGGCGAAGCTCTGGTGGGCGAGCACGATCTCGCCGACGACGGGGTGTCGCAGAGTCTTGAAGCCGCCACATTTCTGGGCGACTTCGCGGAAATGACGGAACTCCGGCGAGGCAGCCTGCAGGCGGGCGATGAGCTGGGTGAGTCGGTGATCGTCCGGGTGGTCGCCTTCGGCGTAACGCAGGACGCTGGCGAGGCTGCGCGCGGTCGCGGCCCAGTCCTGGAAGAGATCCCGCAGGCGGCTGTCGGTGAACACCAGCCAGGCGATGTTGCGATTCTCGGCCGGGATCGTGGCGAAGTCGCAGATCAAGGCCGCCGCCGCGTGGTTCCAGGCGAGAACGTCGCGACGATGGTTCAGCAGGTAGGCGGGGGACTCGGTGGCGTCGACGAGCCGCCGCAGATGCGGCGGCACGGTGGTCGCACGGGGCATGCTGGACGGCTCGGCCGAGGCGAGCTGGTGCAGATAGTGTCGTTCGTCCTGATCGAGACGCAGGACGTCGGCAATCGCCCGGATCACCGCGGTCGACGGGCGGGAACGTCCCTGTTCGATGCGCTGGTAGTGGTCCGGGCTGACTCCGGCCACGATCGCCAGCTCTTCGCGTCGTAGGCCGGGCACGCGGCGCTGGCCTCCCGCCGGGAAGCCGACGTCCCCGGGCTGGATCATCGCTCGTCTGCTGCGCAGGAAGTCCCCGAGTTCCCGTCTGCTGTTCCGTGCCACGGTCTTCAGGGTAAGCCGGGCGAGGCCGGCGTGAGTGGCCCTGGCGAGGCCAGGCACCGGGTGGCCTTCTTCAGGGTCCCGGTGGCGATCAGCGTGGAGGCATGGCATCGACTGCAGTCTTCTTCCGTCGTTCCGCCCGTCCGGTCGCCGCGGACGGGTTCGTCCCGAGCTGGCGGGTCACCGTGATCGGCGTTCTGACGCTTCTGGTCGTGTTGGGCCAGCTCTACCTCGTGCTGCCGATGCTCGGCCAGCTCGCGCGGCTGCCGGGCGCATCGGCGGGGTCGGGGGCCCTGGGTGTGACGGCGTTCGCCCTGCCCTATGCCCTGGGCTTCCTGGTTCTGGGGCCGCTCACCGACCGGTACGGGCCGAGGAGAGTCATGGTCGGCAGCGTGGCGGTGGTGCTGGCCGGTTCGGTGGCCGCCGCGATGGCGCCCGACTGGAACTGGTTCCTCGCGGCCCGCGCGATGCAGGGATTCGGCGCGGCGCCCTTCACGCCGGCGACCTTGCTCGTGGTGGCGGTCCGGGTGCGCCCGGCTCACCGGCTCGTCGTGACCTCGGCCATCATCAGTGCCGGCATGGCCGCCGCCGTCGTGGCGCAGGTCGCCGCCCAGCTGGGGTCCCCGGTGGTCGGTCCGAGTGGGATGTTCCTGCTCTCCGCCGCGGCGATGGCCGGTTGTCTGCTCCTGGTCCTCCTGCTGCTCCCGGTCCGGGATGTCGGGTCGACTCCGGGTGTCGCGTCAGCCAAGGATGCTGCGCCGGCCCGGGTCGGCGACGTCTACCGCGCCATCCCGCGTCTGCTGGCCCGTCCGCGGCTGGTGCTGCTGTTCGCGGTGGCGCTCAGCTATCTCACCGTCTTCGTCGGGCTCTACGCCGCCCTCCAGCTGGCCGGACCGGTGGACCTCGCGGGAGATCCCGGGCAACTCCTGCTGGTGCGCGCCGGTGCCCTGCCCGCCATGATCGCGGTGCCCGTGATGACGCCGCTCCTGGTGCGCCTGCCGGCACGTCCGCGGCTGCTCGGCGCCCTGGGGGCGGCGGCGGTCGCGACGGCGTCCCTCGGCCTGCTCTGGCTGGCCGGCGTACAGGGGGTCGCGGTGCTCGTCCTGGGCATGCTCGTCGTGGCTGCCGCGATCGCGATCGCCGCGCCGGCCACGGTGACCGAGGTGATGGCGGCGGCGGGTCCCGCGGCGGGGGCGGCGAACGCGCTCTACTCCGCGGCCATCTTCGGCGGGGCCAGCCTGGGCACGCCGCTGGCCGCCGTCGTCATCGCCCTGGCCGGTCCGGCTACCGGATTCGGGGCGTTCGCGCTCACCTGCACCGGGTGCCTGGTCGTCGCCCTGGCGCTCGCCGCCGTTGCCCTGAGGTCACCGGCCGGATAGGAAACGCCGTGTCCTGCCAGACGCGTGACATCCTCGCGGTCATCTCGCAGGACTTCGGTGACAGGGCGGATGTCACCAGGGCGCATGTCACCCGCCGGGCAGGACACCATCCGGCTGGCAGGACGGATTCCGTCGCCGCATCCGATCAGCGCGCCTTGCGTCCCAGCCGTTCCACGGCATCGCGACGGGCCAGACGCGCTTCCTTGCGGGCGACCCGCAGGTTCTTCTCCGCCTCGCGCACGGCCTTGCGGGCTTCCCGGTAGCGCTTGTCCGCGGAGAGCTCGGCGGGGTCGGTGTCGATCCACTCCGCCGGTGGGGCGGCCGGCTCGCCACGGTCGAGGGCGGCGATGTACGCCGCCACTCCCTCGAGGCTGCGATCCAGACCGAACTGGAAGGGATCGGCCGGTGAGGTGAACACTCCCGCGTCGATCGCCCGGCGCAACGCGGGGTATTCCTCCGCCGAGACGAGCGTGTCGAAGAGGGCCGCTTCCTGGGCGCTGATCGCCGCATCGTCGAGACCGGTGCTGCGCGCCCGCTCCGCGTAGCCGGCGAGCACCATGCCGTAGAAGCGCGACTGACCCGAGACGAGCAGCATGACCCCGATCCGTTCGTCCGCCGAGAGCGGTGTGTCCTCGAGCGCCTCGAGGGCCGCATCCACCCAGGCGGAGCTGTTCGGCGTGGCGGGCGAGCCCTGGATGGGCAACGAGAGGACCCACGGGTGCTGCACGTAGATCTGCACCTGCGCCCGAAAGAGCACCTCGAGTTTCTCGCGCCATCCCACCGGCTCCCGGAACTCCTCCGGCGGCAGGCCCGTCGCGGCCTCCTGCATGAGGAGGAGCAGATCGTCCTTCGCGGTGACGTAGCGGTAGAGGGACATCGGCGTGAAACCGAGTCGTGCGGCGACGGCGGCCATCGACACCGCGCCGAGGCCCTCGGCGTCGGCCAGCTCGACCGCCGCGTCGACGATGCGTTCCACGCTCATCTCGCGCTTCGGACCCCGCTGCGGGCTTGCGGCGACGCCCCAGGCGAGGGCGATCCCACGGGGGAGGTCGGGCTCTTCCGCAGTCATGCCGACATCCTACTTATTGTGTATCCAATAAACTGCGTGTTAGTGTCATATACAGTTTACGAGGCGCACAGAAAGGATCCTCATGTCCCACGCCATCGAGATGCGCGGGCTGCGCAAGGGTTTCGGCGGCCGCATCGTGCTCGACGGGCTCGACCTCGCGGTCCGTCAGGGTGAGGTCTTCGCCCTGCTCGGCGCGAACGGTGCCGGCAAGACGACGACCATCGGCATCCTCACCACTCTCGTCCGGCCCGACTCCGGCACGGCGACCGTCGCCGGGTGCGATGTCGTCACGCAGCCGGAGGAGGTGAAGCGCCGGATCAGCTTCACCGGCCAGTCCGCGGCGGTGGACGACGTGCTCACCGCCGCGGAGAACCTGCGTCTGTTCTCCCGGCTCTCCGGCTTCGGCCCTCGCGAGGCACGCCGGCGCGCCGACGATCTCCTGCAGCGCTTCGACCTGGAAGGTGCCGCCGACCGGCGCGTCGGCGCCTTCTCGGGCGGCCTGCGCCGGCGTCTCGACCTGGCGCTGAGCTTCGTCTTCACCCCGGAGGTGCTCTTCCTCGACGAGCCCACGACGGGCCTCGACACGCGCAGCCGCCGTGACCTGTGGGACGTCATCCGCACCATCGCCCACTCCGGCACGACGGTGTTCCTCACCACCCAGTACCTGGAGGAGGCGGATCGGCTGGCCGACCGCATCGCCGTGTTGGAGGACGGCCGGATCGTCGGTCTCGGCACGCCGGAGGAGTTGAAGTCACAGGTCGGCGGCACGACGGTGGAGCTGCGCGACGACAGCGGTGAGCTGCTGCGCGAGGTGCCCACGGACGGCAGTGTCGCCGGGCTCCGGCGCGCGTTGGACGCGCTGGACGAGTCGGGCAGCGAAGGCGCGGTGTCGCTGCGCCAGCCCACCCTCGACGACGTCTTCCTCTCCCTCACCTCGGGTGGGACGTCCGCGGCGCGTCCGGAACGGATCAAGGAGTTCTGATGACCACTCTCACACCCGCCCTCCGCCCGCGCCCGGGCGTCGTCACCGCCGAGATCGTCTTCGTCGGCCGGAGCCTGCGGCACTCGCTGCGCGACGGGGAGTCGCTGCTGATGGCGATCCTGCTCCCAGTGATTCTCATGCTCATGTTCACCTGGGTCTTCGGGGGTGCCATCGATCCGTCCGGGGGATACGTCGACTACGTGGTGCCCGGCATCATCCTCACCTGCGCGGGATTCGGCGCGTCCTCCACGGCGGTGTACGTCGCCGGGGACATGAAGACCGGAATCATCGACCGGTTCCGCACCATGCCGCTGCGGGCGAGTGCCGTCCTCACCGGACACGTGGTCGCCAGCCTGGCCCGCAATCTGGTGGCGACCGCGATCGTGGTCGGCGTCGCCCTGTTGGTCGGCTTCCGCCCTGGGCGGGTCCTGTCGGGATGGATCGGCGCCGCCGCCCTCATCGCCTTCTACATCCTCGCGCTCACCTACCTCTTCGCCGCGATCGGGCTGGCCGCGGGGAGCGTCCAGGCCGCCAACGGTTACGGGTTCGTCCCGCTGTTCCTGCCCTATCTGTCCAGCGCCTTCGTCCCGGTGGAAAGCATGCCGTCATGGCTGCAATGGGTCGCGGCGAACCAGCCGTTGACACCCATAGTCGACACGATCCGCGGCCTGCTCATGGGCACG
>JBDIAG010000008.1:0-21629 GCA_039812305.1 Actinomycetales bacterium
CTCGCGGACGCTCCCGCGATCACCGCCCTCGCACACGAGGCGGGTGCGCTCATGTTCTGGGACCTGTGCCATTCGGTCGGTTCCGTCCCGTTGGAGATGGACGCCTGGGATGTCGACCTGGCGGTCGGCTGCACCTACAAGTACCTCAACGGCGGGCCGGGTTCGCCCGCCTTCGGGTTCGTCCGACGCGATCTGCAGACGGTGCTGAGTCAGCCGATCGCGGGCTGGATGGGCGCCGCGGATCCGTTCGACATGACCGCGGGCTATCTTCCGGCCAGTGGAATGCGGCGATTCCTGACCGGTACGCCGGCCATTCTGGCGATGCAGCCGCTGAGTCTCATGATCGAGCTGATCGCAGAGGCGGGGATCGCCGCGATCCGTCGGAAGTCCGTTCTGCTGACCGAGCGCGCGATCGCGCTGACGGACGCACTGCTGGCGCCGCTGGGTGTGCGGCTGGCCAGCCCGCGCGACGTCGCCGAGCGCGGCTCGCACGTCACGATCGATCACGACCGGTTTCGCGAGGTCACCGCGATGCTGTGGGAACGGGGCGTGATCCCGGACTTCCGGCCACCGAACGGGATCCGGATCGGGCTGGCACCACTGAGCACGTCGTTCGCCGAGGTGGACACCGGCATCCGGGCGATTCGCGACGCCCTGGTGGCGGTGTCCTGACGGGACAGTCGTGATCCCGCTGGTCTACGGCTCGCATCCGAGTCAGTTCGCGGAGCTGCACCTGCCGATCGGGCAGTCCCCCGCACGGGGCTGGCCGGTGTGTGTCGTCGTCCACGGAGGCTTCTGGCGCAGCACGTACGGCCTGGAACTCGGCCGTCCACTCGCGCAGGATCTGGCCGATCACGGGATCGCGGCCCTCAACGTGGAGTACCGCCGGGTGGGACGGCAGCCGGCCGGCGGCGGGTGGCCGCATACCTGTCTCGACGTGGCGGCTGCGGTCGATCTGCTGGTCGAGCTGCCTGAGGTCGATCTCGACCGGGCCGTCGCCATGGGACATTCGGCGGGCGGGCAGCTGGTGGGGTGGTTGGCCCGTCATTCCGGATTCCGGCTGCGGGGGATCGTCGCGCAGGCTGGCGTCCTCGATCTCGAGAAGGCGGACGAGGACGCACTGGGTGGTTCAGCGGTGGCCGCGTTCATCGGCGGTCACGTCCGGCAGTGTTCGGACGCCTACCGTCTCGCCTCGCCGGTCCGCCTGGTGCCGACCGGGATTCGCAGCGTGCTCGTACACGGCGAACTGGACGACACCGTCCCGCTGAGCCAGTCCGACGGCTACGCGCGGCGAGCGATCGAGGCCGGCGACGACAGCCGACTGATCGTCCTGCCGGGGGTGGATCACTTCGACGTCATCACGCCGGGGACGTCGGCCTGGGCGGCCTGCCGGGAGGCCGCCCAGGCGCTGCTCTCGGGCTGAACTCAGGCGCCCAGCGAGCGCGGGATCGAGCGGTTGGCGATCCGGTTCTCGGAGTCGATCATCCAGGCGAGCTGCTCCAGGCGCTCGAGGATCTGGTGCAGGATGTCGGCCGTGGTCGGGTCTTCGGAGTCGACCTCGTCGTGAATACGACGCGCAGTGCCGGCCACGGCGTAGAGAGCGGCGGCTACCAGGTCGGACGTCTCGGCGGTGTCGACCTCGCCGGTCGGGAACTCCGCCACGCTGGAGTGCTCGGCGACGGTCGCGGCGCGTCCGTCGGGGGTGACGTAGATGGCGCGCATGCGCTCGGCCACGGTGTCGCTGAAGTCACGGGCAGCGTCCACGACCTCGTCCAGGACGAGGTGGGTGTCGCGGAAGTTCTTGCCGACCACGTTCCAGTGGGCCTGCTTGCCGACCAGCTGCAGGTCGACGAGGTCAACGAGAAGCTGCTGCAGATGAGCGCTCAGACGCTCGGAGGCCTGGAACGGCGGGTGAGCGGTGTGGGTGCTGGGGGCGATCGTGTTCGTCACGGATCTCAGTCCTTTCTGTCCTCGTCTGACCTCTTCTATTATCCGCGTTTTCTTGAATGATTCCAGTAAGGCAAGCCTCCCCTGGGCTCGCGGTGCGTGTCTCAGGGTTGCGACACAACGGCGACAGCCGGGCGACAACTGCTCGGTAGCGTTCGTGACATGAACAGCAACCTCCGGCTTCACCGGGCGGGGCGGGCCAGCACCGCACTGGTCGCGCTGGCCGTTCTCGCCACATTGACCGGTTGCGGCTTCCGGGTCGTCTCGGCGGACGAGCCCGACGTCTCATACCCGGCCACGCCGAGCCGAACCACCGCCTCCCCGAGCGCGAGCCCCTCGCCGGACGGCACCACGTACGAGGGCCTGCGCAGCCGGATCGAGATCCTGTCGACGACGCAGCTCACCTGTGGTGACGAGCCGCTCAGGCTGACCCGGACTGCGATGACCGCACAGCTGATCGGCTCCTGCCCGGCGGTCATCGTCCAGGCGGATTCGGTCCAGGTTCTGGCTGACAACGTGGACTCGCTGGTTGTATCGGGCACAGGCGTCACAGTGGTCACGCGACACTTGACTGCGGTCACCTTCGACGAGAAGAGCACGGCATCGGAGGCGTACTGGGTCGAGGGGCACCCGCGCGTCACCGACAACGGAACCGCCAACACCGCACTGCAGATCCCCGAGAACTAGAAACCGACGACGAGGAGAGATTCGATGAGCCAGAACTACGGTTACGACGACCAGACCAAGTACCCGCCGCAGCCGGTCCAGAGCCATCCGCCGCAGGGCTACCCGGCTCAGTACCCCGCTCAGCCCTATCCGCCGGTTCGCCCGACCAACGGGTTCGCGATCGCCGCGTTGATCACCAGCCTGATGGGCATGGCCATCGTCCCGGTCATTCTCGGCCACATCGCCCTGCGACAGATCAAACGCAACGGTGAGGCCGGCTCGGTGATGGCGATCATCGGACTGGTGCTGGGGTACGGCGCGCTGGCCGCCTACATCCTGCTCTTCATCCTCCTCGGCGCCGGGATCTGGGCGAGCGTGGCGGCTCAGTGACCGAATCCTCGGCGCCGAAGGTGCTCCTCGTCGACGACGAGGAGGCGATCACCACCGCGCTGGAGCCGTTTCTGCGCCGGTGCGGCTACGACGTCACGGTGGCCGCCGATGGGGACGCGGCACTGACCGCCTGCCGACAGGTCCGTCCGGACATCGTGGTGTGCGACGTGATGATGCCCACCATGGACGGCCGCGAGGTGGTTCGCCGGCTGCGGGCCGGCTCCGACTGGACTCCGGTCATCCTGCTGACCAAGGTGGGCGAGAGCCACGAGCGCTCGGCCGCCCTGGAGGAAGGCGCGGACGACTACCTGAACAAGCCGTTCGACCCGCAGGAGCTGGTGGCCAGGATCAAGGCCGTGCTCCGCCGCTCGACACCGGGCGAACGGCCCCTCGCGGCGGCCAGCAGGCTGGTCTGTGGCGATCTGGTGCTCGATCGCACCGCGCGCCGCATCTTCCACGCGGGCCGCGAGGTCACGCTGACCCCGCGGGCCGGCCTCGTGCTCGACTATCTGATGAGCCATCCCGGCGAACTGCACAGCCGGGAGCGGCTCCTCTCGGTGCTGTGGGGCTTCGACTTCCCCGCCGGCACCCGGGCGGTCGATCACCGGATCGCCGAGATCAGAAAGGCGCTGGCCGACGACCCGGCTGACCCGCAGTACCTGGAGACGGTTCCGTCGATGGGATACCGCTTCCGGGGCAAGGTGTTACGTGGCTAGGGCGGTGCCGTGGCTGCTCGCCGCACTGGGCGTGGCCGCGGCGATCCTGCTGTGGACGCTGGGCCCACGCGTGTGGATCGAGTTCAGGTTCCGGCCCGCGGCGGCAGTGCTGACGCTCGCTCTGATCGCTGCCCTGGTCGTGTGGACGATCGGCCGGCTTCGCCGATGGCACACGCAGACGCTGAACTTCGCCGTCCAGGCTGCCCGGAGCGAGGCCGAACAGAATCACCGGCAGTTCCTGAGCCGGCTCGACCACGAGCTGAAGAACCCGGTGACGGCCATCCGGGCCGCGATCGCGGCCGTGGACGCCGAAAGGTCCGGCCAGCTACGCACCGCGGACGAGCAGGCGGCCAGGCTCGCCACCGTGGTCGGTGATTTGCGCAAGCTGAGCGAGCTGCGCACCGGGACGCTGGAGCGCGAGTCCGTCGACCTCGTCGTCCTGATCGAGGACGCGGTGTCGGCGCTGCGTGGGGAGTTGTCGGTGCTCGGCGAGCAGCGGGACATCCGGGTGCACCTTCCCGAGGCTCCCTGGCGAATCCCGGCGATCACCGCCGATCCCGACCTGCTCTATATCGCCCTCCACAACCTGCTCGCGAACGCCCGGAAGTTCAGCACCAACGGCGATCTGATCGAAGTGCGCGCCAGTGACACCGATGGACACGTCGAGATCGACGTCGCCGACACCGGTTGCGGCATTCCCGAACCGGATCTGCCGCTGGTCTGGGAGGAGCTGGCGCGCGGCACGAATGCGCGCGCGGTGCCGGGCTCCGGCCTCGGCCTGTCGATGGTGCGGACGGTCGTCGAACGCCACGGCGGCAGCGTCGCGATCCGCTCCCGGCCGGGGGAAGGCACCAGCGTGCAGATGCGCCTACCCGTCTGACCCGGGCGTCGTCCACCGGATCAGACGAAGCCGGCGAAGGTCACCCCACGAAAGGCCGCCAGGTGTTCGCCCTGTTCGGCCAGCGCGTCCGGGACGTCTCCACCGTCGTACATCGTCGCCGCGATCCGCAGATTCCGGCCGGATGCCCGGGGCCGCCACGAGCCGACGATCTCGGACCCGGCCAAGATCGCACCCGGACGACCCAGCGTGCGCCAGAGGTCTTTGCGAGCAGCCGGGTCAGGCAGGATCAGCTCGCGGTCGCGGGCCTGCAGGTACAGATCGAAGGGCCCGAGAAGCCGGTACCCGGCGAAAGCCGGTGGGGCAGCGAGCGCCTCCTCGTCCTCGGCCAGCACGGACCGGGTGGCGCCGTCCACTTCCACCTCGACGACGTCGTCGGGCCAGCGAGACCGGACGTCTTTGACGGCGGCTTCGAGGAAGCCGGCGACGAGTGGCGGATCGGCCGGGCCGAGCAGTCGCAGAGTGGCCCGGATGACGTCCAGGTGGGGTGGGACCGGGGCGGCCGGGCCGCGCCAGCCGGGGATTCGGCGCAGCACCGGCGGCGAGGTGCCGGGCTCGAGCTCCAGGCCCGCTTGGAGTGCCGAGAGCCGGAACGTCTGCTCGTAGATGTGAGTGGCGTTGCAGGGACGGCACTCCCGCAGATATGCCGCCGGCAGTCGCGTGGTGAGCATGCTGGAGAGCTCGCCCTTCACCGTGGGGGCGGTGACGGCCGCGCGCATCTGAGTCGCGACCTCGGACATGCCGTCCAGCATGGTGATCCCGGCCGCCTTCAACGGCTTGAAGGCATCGAGAGTGCGTTTGTGGGCGTCGGTTTCGCTGAACGGCGCGACGGCGGCGGCGACCTGGGCGGCTTCCCGGCGTCGGTAGAAATGAGGCGCCCCGCGTAGGGTCCACGCGAGGACCAGGTCGTCGACCGGCGCGCTGCAGCCGCGCAGCTCCAGCGCCCACCGCCCACCGTCCGGGCCGGTGTCCTGCACGCCGAGGTCGAGGAGAGGGCTGTCGGCGTGGCGACTCACGTCCTCCAGGCCCTGGGCCTGGAGCCGGAACCTCAGAATCTGCTCGCGGGTGGCCTTCATTGCGGCAGGCTATGCCCGGCTGTCATGCGGCGCCCTCCAGAGTGAGCAGGGCCTTCTTCACCTCGGGACCGCCGATGTAGCCGCCGGTGTTGCCATCCGAGCGGAGCACCCGATGGCAGGGCACCACGACCGGTAAGGGGTTCGTCGCGCACGCCGTTCCGACTGCCCGCACGGCCTTGGGATTGCCCACCATCTCGGCAAGCTGCGTGTAACTCAGCGTGTGCCCGTAGTCGATCCGCGGCAGCTGCCGCTGCACCGCATCACGGAACCCGCTGGAGAGGCGACGATCCAGGCGTAGGTCGAAACTCCGGCGGGCGCCGGAGAAGTACTCCTCCAGCTGGTGGGTCACGTCGTCCAGTCGTTCGGGCGCCACCAGGATGCGAGGCGTGATCCTCTCCGCGAGGACTTGCAGAACTCCCTCGAACCCCTCGCGTTCGTAGGCGACCCGGACAAGGCCGTCGCCGGTGGCAGCCAGCATCAACGGGCCGACCGGGGTGTCGATGATGGTGTAGGCCACCTCGAGCAGCCCTTCGATCGCCGCCTCGGAGGCCAACCGGTGGTGCAACCGGGTCAGTACACCCGGCTCGATCGGAAACTCGATCTCGATCGGAAACTCGAGCTCGTTCATCGGGATCCTCCTGCCTGAGACCGGTCCGGGGTCACAGTTCTTCTCAGGGTGGTGATGCCGTCCGCGGCTGCCCGCCGGACGGCGGCCGGAGTACTGCCGAGGATGTCGGCGGTCTCGGCATGTGGAAGCCCACCGAGATAGTGGTAGGCGATGCTGAGGCGTTGTCGTTCGGGCAGTGCGGCCACGGCGCGCCACAGGGCCATGCCTTCCGCGTCGGGATTGCCGAGGCCGGACTCCGCATCCGCGATCGTGTCGGTCGGAACCGGCCGCCGCGAGCGCGCGCGCACGGCATCGATCGCCTTGCGCCGGGCGACCTGCACCAGCCAGGCCTGCACGTTGGTCTGCGGATCCAGCTCCGGCCAGGCGCGCAGCGCGGCCAGGAACGTCTCCGACCAGGCGTCGTCGGCGTCGGCACTGGCCCCGAGCACAGCTCGGCATACCCGCAGGACGGTGGGACCGTGCTGCTGGACGGCCTGCTCGAAAGGCTGCTTCATACTCTGTAGACGCCCCAGCTCACCTGGATGTGAGGCCCCATTCTGCAATCTCTAGGTTGGGGGCATGCAGACCGAGGTGGTCGGAGTGGTGGGCCTGGGGGCGATGGGGGTGCCGATGGCGGCCAACCTCCTGCGCCAGTGCGGAAGCGTCGGTATCAGCGGCCGCGGGAGAGATCGCTATCGCGACCTGATCGACCGGGGCGCGCAGTGGCACGACACGCCGGCATCGCTGGCGCGGTCGTCGTCCGTCATCGTCCTGATGCTGCCCGATCTGCCCGAGGTGGAATCGGTCCTGGCCGGGCCGGAGGGCATCCTGTCGGCCGAACCCGACGATCTGCTGCTCGTGATCTCCTCGACGTCCTCCCCGGTGGGCGTGCGCGAACTCGGCGAGCGGCTGGCGGCGCGATCCGGCGGGTCGGTTCGTCTGGTCGACGCCCCGGTCTCCGGCGGCGTGGAGGGCGCCGCGCAGGCCTCCCTGTCGATCATGGTCGGCGGCGATCCGGAGGACGTCGCGCGGGTGATGCCGGTGCTGCGGGCGTGCGGCACCCCGGTGCACCTGGGGCCGCTGGGCGCGGGCCAGGTGGCCAAGGCCTGCAATCAGTTGATCGTGACCGCGACCATGACCGCCCTGGGTGAGGCGGCCGTCCTCGCGGATCGCAGCGGACTGGACCTGGCCGCGCTCTTCGAGCTGTTCGCGGGCGGGTATGCGAACAGCCGCATGCTCGAAACCCGGGGCGAGCGCATCGTCACCGAACGATACGAGCCCGCGGCCCGGGCCAGGTACCTGCTGAAGGACCTGGGCTTCGCGCAAGCGGTCGCGGACGCCACGCAAACCCGGCCGGTGATGGTGCCGGCGCTGCTGCGAGCCTTCGAGGAACTCGTCGAGCGCGGGCTCGGCGACCTCGACATGTCCGTGACGAGGCGATTCATCGCCGAGCGGTCCGAGGATCCCCCGGGCGAAGGCTAGGGCGTGTCCCGTAGAACGCTGTGGGTGGGTTTCTGGCGGTGTCGCTGGTGAGGGCGGGCTATCGGTGAGTGCGGAGACGTGTGCCGTCCGATATGGGCATGCCTGGTGAGTGGTCACGGTCCGGGATGTCTGCGTGGGGTCGCGGTCGGTGTCGAATGGTCGCGTTCGTGCGTCTGCTACGTGACCTGTGGGTGTCTACCGTTGCCGCTCGTCGTTGGGGGGTGTGGCTGGCGGCGCCGATCGCCAGCGCCTGTCGGGCACATGACGGGCGTTTCGCCGCCCCGGGGCGGGTGCCGCCCAGGACGGGTGCCAGGCAGGGCGGGTGCCGGGCAGGACGGTGCCGGGCAGGGCGGGTGCCGGGCAGGACGGGTGCCGGGCAGGACGGTGCCGGGCAGGACGGGTACCGGCCAGGACGGGTACCGCCAGGGCGGGTGCCCGGCAGCCGGCTGAGGGCCGGGACATCCAGAACGAGGCCGAGCATCCGGTTAAACAGCCGGGCATCCGGTTAACAGCCGGGCATCCGGCGATGTCCGGCCGGTGAGCCGTTATCTGGATGCTGGGCGCTTATCCGGCTGCACCAGTCATCGACCTGCCGCGCCGCTCGTGCCCCTGGGCATCACGATGCCGCATCAGCGAGTTCGTCACCATCGCCCGCACCATCCGCCAGCGCTTCTCGAGGAGCACTGGGAGACCGCTGAACAAACCCCGAATTCAGCCTGCTGTTGCAGCATCACCGCAGGTCAGCGACCTGCTCTCGGTGGTGAATCGGCATTGTTATTCAGCAGTCTCCTAGATCCGGGTCAGGGCGAAACCCCTACCGGGCACCTGGCTCCAGGCGGCGCGCAAGCGTGGGAGCGCGAACTCCTCGATCGTCCGCCCGCTCTGCTCGATCCCGATCCACCGCCGGCCGAGTCGTTGGGCCGCAACAGCGGTCGTCCCGGCGCCGAGGTAGTAGTCGAGAACGAGATCGTCGGGATCGGTGGCGATCGCGACGATGCGTTCCATCAGACCCAGTGGTTTTGGCGTGTCGAACGCCTTGATCCCCGGGAACTCCTTGAGCAGCGCTCGTTTCGCGCTGCCGGTGTCGCCGACCTCGTCCGCGGTCCAGATGGTGAAGGGCGCGAGCCCCCCGGCTTCGCTCTGGTATCGCTTGAGGCGGGGCTTGCCGTCGCCGCCACGGGGCCAGTAGACGCGTCCGGCGGCGTCCAGTTCCGCCAGGCGCTGCGCGGTGTACGTCCAGCATCTGCCGGGAGGCGGATCGTGCCTGACACCGGTCGGCGTGGTCACCGTATAGAACTGGCCCGCCGTCGCGTGCCCAGCCTGGACGTTCATCGGGGCCGACCGCCAGGCACCGCGCGGATCGTCGTCCGGGTTGCCGAAGGCGCCGTCGTCCGGCAGGCCATTGCGGATCTTCTTCCACTCCTTGGCGCCGCCGGGCGCGTACACGTGCAGATAGTCGTGCATGGAACTGAAGGCCGTCCGGTTGTCCCGGGACGTTCGCTTCTGCCACACGATGGTCGCGACGAAGGCGTCGTCGCCGAAGACCTCGTCCAGGACGCATCGGGCCCGGTGCTGCTCGGAGTCGTCGACATGCAGCCAGAGGCTGCCGTCGGAGGCCAGGAGCTGCCTGGCCAGGACGAGGTGGTCGCGCAGGGTGGACAGCCACGCGCCGCGATCGGCCCGGTCGTGGTAGTGCTCGAAGCGCTCACCGGTGTTGTACGGCGGGTCGAGGTAGCAGAGCTTCACCGATCCGACCACCGTGCGCTTGCCAGTGGCGCAGAGCAGTTCGGTCAGGGCGTGACCGGCCTCACCGTGGATCAGCAGGCTGTCGGCCGCGTCCCCGCAGATCAGGCGGCCACGCAGCTCCCAGTTCACCTCTGCCGCCGGGAGCGGCGTCAGCCGGGAGTCGGCCTTGCCCGGCCAGACCAGTTCGACCTTGGGAGGGCGCTGGCGCACGGGCAGCGATGGACCGCGCAGGGGATCGACCTCCGTTCGGCTTGCTCAGTTGCCGGCAACGAGCAGGATCTCGGCTGTGCCATCGACCGCGGCATTGAGTTCCACCCTATTGAATCGGCTGTGGGCCGCGTCGGCGATCTCCAGCAGGCGCACGTCGCCGAAGTACTCCCGCGCCATCCGGGTGAGTTCGTCGATCGACAGCAGCCGCGTCCGAGGGCGGGCCCTGGTTCCCCCGCTCATCGGCGAATAGGACAGCACCAGAGGAATGCCGAGTCCCTTCACCCGACCGAACAGTTCTCGAAACGCCGGGCGCACCTGGCTCTTGATACTGAACGGGGACTGATGACGATCGAGGCGATACAGGCCCCGGCCTGGCTTGCCCGCATTCCACGTGACGCCCGGATCGTCGTCGACGGCGATCGTTTCGAGCACGTGGTAGAAGCGGCTGTAGTGGTCCCGGGTATATGGCGGATCGGCGTAGACGACCCCGACTTCCCGGCCCAGTGAGGTCAGCGTCCGCTGATGGTCGGTCTGTTGCGCCCGGCAGGGATGTGCCGTCGGTGGCAGGACGGCGTAGCGCGACAGCCATGTCGGGTACCTGTCGAAGACCTGGATCCTCCTGCTCCGGATGACCGCGGTGACCCAGTTCCGCTTCACCGCGCCGTCCGCCCGCCACGGTTGAATCGGTTGGGCGAAGTGATTCCCGACGGTGGAGACGGTGTCGCTCGCGACTCCCAGGAGGGCCGCGACGGCCGTGTCGTCTCGGCGATCTCCACCGTGGACGCGCAGGGCATTGCGCAAAGCGTCCAGTTCGAGAGCCTGCCGGTAGGAGAAGTAGACGCCGCCGTAGTACCAGGTCAGCGTGGCCCGGCGCCGATCCAGACGGGTTCGAGCTGCGGCCTTGGCGTCTTCGAAAGGTGCCAGCTCGTTCACGGCGAGCGATCCGTGTTCGATCAACTGGGCGAGGTGGCCGGGATCCGGATCCGACAACGCTCGCTCCTCCAGCTCGAGCAACCCACTCATCCCGGACGTGACGGAGGCCAGCCATTCCCGAGCCAGACCGAGAATCTGCGCGATCTGCGGTGCGGAGAACACCCGCGGCCGAGTCAGAGCGCGCGCCAGGATCGGCGAATAGGCTTGTACGTCGGCGCTGACCACCGGACGTGTGCGAGCCAGCCGGCGGGTCACCACGGCGGTTCCCGCGAACAGATCACAGGCGGCCGCCGACGGCCGCGCGACATCATCGACCACGGCCTCGATGGCGGCAAGGAACTGGGACTTGTTGCCCAGATAGTGAATGGGCCGAAGGTCCGCCATGCCGCTGTTCACAAGCTGGCGCTCTCAGACCAGGGACACCTTGACATCGAAGCCGTCCACGAGGAGTTCCAGATCGGATTTGTCGCCCGTGAGGATCACGGACGGTGCCAGTTCCACTGCCGTTGCGGCCACGATGACGTCGACGGTGAGGTCACGCTTCTCCCTTTGCGCTTCTCCGCCAGAGCCGAGACCGCTTCGCAGTCCAGGATCAGAACCCGCGCCACCCGTTCAGCGCCACTCGTCGACGTGCCGGGCGACCGCATCGGCGCCGAGGGGCCCGTTGACCTCGACCAGCTCGCTGATCAGGTCGTCGAGCCCATCCCGTTCCAACTGACGTCGCAGGGCCAGGGTCGCGTACGCCGAGACCTTGCCCGGCTCCACGCGGTCACGGACCCGATGAAGGACGTCGGCCTCGATTGTCAGGCTGACCTTCTCGAAGGCCGGCTGAGCGGACATGCTCCGATCCTACCTGCAGGCGATCGACAGTCGGTCGGTGACCCATCGACCACACACCGGCTGCTGGCCTTCAACCGGCTGTTCGCGCGTTGACCGGTTGTCGGCCGAGCAACCAGCGATAGCTGGCTACTCGGCACATACCTGGCCAACGCGCGAACAGGCAGTGACCCAACCGCTGCGAGTGGAGCCGGATCTACCGGGCACACGTGCCAGAGCATCCGCCTCGATGTCGAGAAGCTCCTCAAGCTGGGGACGGACGGCGCCCAACCACTCTTAGGCCGTGCGAAGGAGACTGTCGACATCCGTCCGCGGAAAAGGACGTCGGCCGAGTCAGAGCCCGCGCGAGCACCTGTGAGCACGTTGGATGTCGGCTCTGACAGCGGGTCGCCGCTGAGCGAAGGGTCGGGCGACCACCGACGTCTCCACGAAGAGGTCACAGACCGTTCGCCCGGCTCCGGCTCCGCGACAGTTCCGTGCCGGGTTGAAAGGAAACTCCATCGCGCTTGTCCTCCACGAGTTTCACTTTAGCGGGGGGTCTAAACAGAAAGTGATCGACCTACCTGGTGGCGCACTTGCCATTCTGCGAACGCCGGTGTGCGTCGGGACCCTGCGCATCCTCAAGACTCGCCAGACCGTCCGGGGTGCGACCGCCTCGGCGTGAATCCGCTCCAAGTCCCCGACAGCGCGGGGGATCGATCGTCGACTGCTCGGGCGTCGTCCTCGCACGCCAGCGTCTCAGCACATATCTCGATACATGAGCCAGTCACAAGAACGCCCGAACGGCGAAGCCCCAGGTCAACGACCTGGGGCTGTTGTCGTGGTGCGCGAGGGGGGAGTTGAACCCCCACGCCCTTTCGGGCACACGGACCTGAACCGTGCGCGTCTGCCTATTCCGCCACTCGCGCCAACCGAGGGTCAACGTTAGCACCCGTTGAACCGTTCTCCGAACCGGCTTTGCGGTCAGGCCCGGCGGATGGCGTGGATGACCGCCACGAGATCGTCGGCGACTCCGCGCACGACGGGAAGCCGGGTCAGCCGCAGCAGCCGGTCGAGGATCGGGACCACGCCGGCGGCCAACGCCCGGGTGCGCCGCTGGCCCTCGCTCGAGTCGTACACCCAGAACAGCACCATGCCCATCTGGGCCAGCCACAGCAGCTCCGGCAGTTCGACCCGCAGCGCCGGCGCCACCTTGAGATTGCTGCCGGCCAGCACCCGCTCCATGAGCGCGATCGCCGCGTCGCGCGAGGGTTGCGACTCCGGGCTGAACGGGGAGAGCGGGCTGCTCGGCTCGGCGGCCGCTTTGAAGAACTTGTCCGCGAAGCCGTGATACCGCTCGGCCACGTCCACCCAGGTCGTCAGGGACAGCAGCAGCCGGTCGGCGAACACCTCGCTGCGGTCGAGCACCGGCACCAGCGCGGCCGCATGCTCCGCCTGGATCTGGTCGTAGAACGCCTGGACCAGGTGCTCCTTGGAGGCGAAGTAGTAGTACGCGTTGCCGAGCGACACCCCGGCCCGCTCGGCGACCGCCCGCATCGTCGTCTTCTCGTAGCCCCGCTCCAGGAAGAGCTCCTGGGCGGCGGCCGCGATCGCCGCCCTGGTCTGCTCCCCCTTCTCCGAACGCGCGGACGACTCGCCCAACCGCCTCGCCGGCGGGTCAGACCGCACAGGTTCCGTCACGGCATTCACCGTATCCACCGGGCCCCTCGGCCTCCTCGACCGTGTCGAGGCGGGTCCGTGTCGTTCTGGCGTGGATGCCGGCCGCGGCATACGCCGCCGCCTTGGCCAGGGCGAGCCCACCCGGTCGGCACAGGCTGAGGGCCAGGTCCCGGTGGCTCGCCGTGGCCCACAGGCACGTCACCCAGCCGGCCCCGTTCGTCCAGTACTCGCCGGTGTCGGCCACGACCGTCAGATCCCGCAGGGTCTGGGCGTGATCGAGCCGGGGGAAGCGCGCCCGAGCCTCGGACGATCCGGCCGGGATGATCTCCAGCGGCACCTGCACCGGTTGCGAACGGAGCCATCCAGCGAACGTCACGCACATCGGACAACCGAAGTCACTCAGGACGGTCAGCGATCCGATGCGAGCCGGCGCCGCCATCACTGCGGCTGCGCGACGTCGCCCCGGCCGACTGGCTGCGGCGTCGGCCCCGGCTGAGGCATCGGACCCTGCGGAGGGGTCGGGCCCTGCGGCGGCGTCGTCCAGCCCTGCGGCGGCAACGGAGGCCGTCCCCACTGGTCGGCCAGGCTGCGCCGGCGCCACCGGCTGAACACCCACACGTTGGTCAGGTGGACGATCGCCAGCACGATCAGGACGAAGCCGATCTTGGTGCTCAGGCTCTCCATCACGGCCCGCCCGTCGTGCACCTCCCGCCCGAGCCGCAGGTACAGCGTCACGAAGCCGAGGTTGAGCAGGTAGAAGCCGACGACGAGCAGCGCGTTGACCGACTTGGCCAGGTCCTCCCTCCCTCGGAAGACGTCGAGCAGGAACACCCTGCCGTTGCGGAAGAGCGTTCTGCCGACCCAGATCGTCACCGGGACGGCTATTGCCAAATAGAGCAGGTAAGTGAGGACGGTCAGGTTCATCATCGCTCCTTTGAACGTGTTCAAAAATCGGATATCACGAGGGTAGACCGGATCTTGAACATGTTCAAGAGCGACGTTCGCCCAGATGGACGACGGCTCACCCCGGCTCGAGAAGGACCAACCGTCCCAGTGCCGGCGAGCGCGATCGAATCGATCCGATACGCTCCGGGAAGACGCCCATCGACGACCGGTCGGTGGGCGGGCGAACGTCTCGGAGTCGTTTCACGTGAACCCACCGGCAGCTGCGCCGTCCCGGCGGACCCTGCTCATCATGCTCGGCGCACTGTCGGCCTTCGGGCCGCTGTCGTTCGACACCTACCTGCCCGCGCTGCCGACCCTGTCGGCCGATCTGCACACCGGGGCCACCGGCGGTCAGCTCTCCCTGTCGATGTCGATGATCGGCATGGGGCTCGGCCAAGTGCTGACCGGTCCGCTGAGCGATCAGGTCGGCCGCCGCCGGCCGCTGCTGATCGGCGTGGCGGTCTTCACGGTGTGCAGTCTCGCCTGCGCGCTCACGCCCAACCTGGGTTTCCTCCTCGTCGCGCGGCTGATCGGCGGCCTCGGCGGTGGAGCCGGGGTGGTCATCGCCCGCTCGATGGTCCGGGACCTGTTCAGCGGCAAGGAGGCGGCCAGCGCCTACGCGGTGACCGCGCTGGTGTTCGGCATCGCACCGGTGGTGGCGCCGCTCCTCGGAGCGCTGCTGCTGACCTTCACCGGCTGGCGGGGGATCTTCTACGCCCTCACCGTCGCCGGCGTCGCCCTCCTCGTGGCGGCCTACCGGCTGCCCGAGACCCTGCCGGCGGAACGGCGCCACGAATCCGGCATCCTGCCGATGCTGCGTTCGTTCCGGGCGGTTCTCAGCGACCGGACGTTCGTCGCGCCCGCCCTGGTGCTGGCGATCGGCTTCCAGCCGCTGAGCATCTACCTCGCGATGAGCAGCTTCGCCCTGCAGGAGGGCTACGGGCTGACCGCCCAGCAGTTCGGCTACGTCTTCGCGGCGAACTCGGTGGGCATCATCCTGCTGGGGCGGGTGAATCTGCGCGTGGTGGGCCGGCTCGGATCCCGTCGGGTGCTGGCCCTGACCCTCGCGCTGAACGTCGTGGCCTGCTTCGGGGTGGCGGCCAGCGCGCTCAGCGGCGCGTCCATCTGGTGGCTGCTCGTCCCGCTGTTCTTCGCCATCTCGATCGCCGGGCCGCTCCTGCCCAACGCCACCGCCCTCGCATTGGACGGTCAGGCCGCCGCCGTCGGGGCCGCCTCCGCCTGCCTCGGCCTCGTCCAGACGATCTTCGGGGCGACCGTGCCGCCGGCCATCTCGATACTGGGCGCCAGCCCGCAACTGATGGGCACGGCGATGGCCGTCACGGCCGTGCTGTGCGTCCTTCCCCTGCTGGCCATCCCCCGACAGTCGGCCGAGTGAGCGATCTCGGGGCGGCCCGCCTCAGACCGAAGTGGGCTCCTGCTTGCGGGTGACCGGGAGGACGAAGTACGTGAGGATCACCATCACCGAGACCACCGACAGCGCCCGCAGGATGCCCCAGTGGTCGCCGAGGAAGCCGAGGACGGGCGGCCCGAGCAGGAAGGCGAGGTAGCCGATCGTCGCGACGACGCTGACCCGGGCCGCCGCTCGCTGCGGGTCGTCCGCGGCCGCGCTCATCCCGACCGGGAAGCCCAGTGACGCGCCGACACCCCAGATGGCCGCTCCGACGAAGGCCAGGGTGGTGTTGCCGAAGACCAGGAGCAGAGAACCGATGGCCGCCAGCACGAAGGTCACCCGCAGGACGAACACCCGGCCGTAGCGGTCCAGCATGACGGTCCCGGAGATCCGGCCGACGGTCATGAAGGTGAGGAAGGTGGCCAGACCGAGGATGCCGCCCCACTCGGGCACGTGGTGGCCGTCGACGAAGGCGAGCGCGATCCAGTCGTTGGCGGTGCCCTCGGTGAAGGCCGAGACCAGCACGACGATGCCGATCAGCAGCACGCGGGGCTCCGTCCACGCGGACTTCTTGACCGGGGCCGTGACCTCGGCGCCTTCCGGGACGACCTCGGCCGGAGCCACGTGCGAGACGAAGTGGCGCAGCGCGTACAGCGTGATGGCGAAGAGGACGACCGCGCTCACCGCGAAGTGGACGACGATGCTCACGCCGAGCTTCGCCACGCCGGCGGCGACCAGCGCGGAGACCACCGTGCCCAGGCTGAAGAACGCGTGGAAGTGCGGCATGATGCTGCGCCCGAGCAGGCGCTCGACCTCGGCCCCGTGCAGGTTCATCGCGACATCCCACTGGCCCATGCCGAAGGTCATCACGAAGAGCACCAGGGCGGCGAGCAGCGCCGAGTGCGTGTAGACGATCACCGGCCCCATCGCGATCAGCCCGCCGAGCAGCAGGACGGCGCCGAACCTGACCGTGGTGGCCGCGCCGAACCGGTTGGCGATCCGGCCGGCCAGCGGCAGGCCGAGCAACGAGCCGATCGAGCCGACGAGCAGCACCAGGCCGAGTTGGCCCGGAGTGACGTCGAGGAAGTCCCGGGTGGCGGGGATTCGTCCCGCCCAGGTGGCGAACGCCCACCCGGTCGTCGCGAAGACGACGTGCGTCGCCACCTTGGCCCGCTCGAGCCGGGCGATGTCGGGGGACTCCGGCGACCCCGAGCGCTTGACCTCCACGGTCACCGCTTCCTCCACTTTCCGTGCGTGTCGAACTTCAGCGCGTGCCGAACTTCAACGTGTCTAGAATCGATTCGATCGAATCGATTTGATCATTCCCGGACGGGCCGCGTCAAGCAGTCTGGGATCAATCCCGCCGATCGGTGGGGAACCCGTCCGCCGAGGTGGCCAGAAGGTCGGCCATGGCCAGCTCGCGCGGGGTGCTGACGTGCAGATTCAGCGGGTCGCCCGGGACGGTCACCACCCGGTGGCCCCGCTCGGCGACCAGGCTCGAGTTCTCCACCGGGCGAGGCTCGTCGGCGTGGACCGCCCGCAGCACGTCCAACCGGAAGGCCTGTGGGGTCTGGGTCAGGAAACAGCCGTCCTTCGGCAGGGTCTCCACCACGACGTCGTCCGCCACCCGCTGGACGACCTCGAGGATCGGGATGATCGGGACCGCGGCCTCGGCTCCGGCCCGCACCTGCCCGATCACCGCCGTGAACAGCGCGGGGGACGCGAGCGGATGCGCGGCATCGCAGATGACCGCGATGCCGGCCGACTCAGGGATGGCGGCCAAGGCTGCCCGCACCGACTCGGACTGATGATCGCCGCCGACCGCGAGGGCGTCGACAGCCGGACCGTCCCAGCCGAGACCCGGCGGCAGGACGAGGGCGACGCGGTCGCACGTCCGCCGGGCCACGTCCACGACGCGATCGACCAACCGGCGCCCGCCGACCCGCTCGAACTGTTTGAGCCGGCCGAAACGACGGCCCTGCCCGGCGGCGAGCACGATCGCCCAGGTCGCCATCTACGGCAGCGGGGCGGCGAGGAAGTCGCCCATCGGCTGGGCGGCCTCGGGGCCGTCCAGGACGACCTGGGAGAACCACACCTTCGCGACCTTGCGGGCCGGGTCGATGTAGCCGGCCGTTCCGGTGCCGCCCACCCAGCCGTACCGGCCCACCCGGCACCACGGGTGCGACTCCACCACGTCGACGGCTCCGCCGAACCCCCAGGCCTGCCCCTGCAGGAAGGGATTGTCCGGCAGCGACCGGACGTGCGGTGTGGTCATCGCCGTCACGGCCTTGGCACTGAGCACCTGCCGGCCGTCGTGGCGACCCTGCGCCAGCAGCATCAGGGCGAACGTGTGCCAGTCGCTGAGGGTGCCGACGAGGCCGCCGGCCCCGGACTGGAACGGCGGGTCGCTGGCCCACTGGCCGGCCGGCTCGTCCACGATGGCCAGCTCCTCCCCGACCCGGCGATACAGCGTGGCGAACCGGGGAAGACTCTCGCTCGGAACGTGGAACCTGGTGTCCCACATGCGCAGCGGCCCGAGGATCGTGTCGGTCAGGACCCGCTCGAGGCTGCTGTCGCGGCACCGGGAGATGAGGATGCCGAGGATGTCGTAGCCGGTGTTGTAACTCCACCCGCGGCCGGGCTGGTGCAGCAAAGGCAGCTCGGCCAGCCGGCGCAGCCATTCCTGCGGGGGTGGCACGTCCTGCAGGCGCCAGCTACCCTGGAGCAGCCGCGTGGTCAGCAGCTCCATCACCGCCTGCCCGCCGGCGACCGGGAACCCGATGCCGTGCTGACCGGTGAGCAGGTCGTAGACGGTGATCTCCCGATCCGCCGGCACGACGTCGTCCAGCGGCGAATCGGGCGTGCGCAACACCCGTCGATCGGCCAGCTCGGGCATCCAGTGGGTGACCTCGTCCTCCAGCCGGAGCTCGTTCCGGTCGACCAGGGCCATCGTCGCCGCGGCGAGGATCGGCTTGGTGAGCGAGGCGAGACGGAAGACGGTGTCGCGGGCCATCGCGGTTCCGGCGATCTCCCGCACGCCGGCGCTGGCGAACTCGACCACCCCGGGTTTGGACGCCACGGCGACGACGCCCGGCACGGCTCCCTGCGTGCACTGGCGGTCGAGCACACTCTGGACGGTCAGCATCGCATCCCACTCTGCCGCATCGACGTCAGCCGTGCGCGGGCTCGTACTGCTGGTGCAGCTTGCGCATGTGCTCACTGGTCAGGTCGATCATCGCCCTGGTCGCCGGGGAGAGGTTCGCCGGATCGCGGGTGATCACCGCGAAGGTCTCGATCAGCGGCGGATCCAGGCTCGCCCGGGTGAGCCGGTCGGTGTAGCCGAGGGTCTCCGCGACCGGCACCGAGGCGACCACCCCGGCCAGGCCGGTGGCGGCGAGCGCGAGCGCGAACTCCCCGGTCTCGACCTCGATGTCGGGGACGAGCGGCCGTCCCAGCTTCTGCGCACGTTCGTTGAGCTGGCGGCGCGTGGGGTCGAGATCGGCCCATCCGGACTCCGACAGAACCAGGGGACGGCGCTGCAGGTCGTCGATGGTGACCGGCGCCGCGGTGGCCTCCGGGTCGACGTGGAAGTATGCCGCCTCACAAGACCACAGCGCGTCGCCGATCGTCAGGCCGCGCGCCTCGATCGGCAGCACGACGACGGCCGCCTCGAGCCGGCCGGACCGCACCGCGTCGGCGAGCTGGGCCGAGTTGGATCCGACCACGCGCACGGTGATGTTCGGATAGAGGCTCCGGAAGGCCGGGATCAACCCCGCCAGGACGTGCGGGCCACTGTTGAACATTCCGAACGAGACGGTCCCGGCCTGGCGATCGCGGATGCCGGAGACCGATTCCATCGCCACCGTGTAGTCGGCGGCCACCCGGCGGGCGTGCGGCAGGAAGCGGTCACCGGCCTCGGTCAGGGTGAGGCCTCGCTTGGCGCGGGTGAACAGCGGGACGCCGAGCTGCTGCTCGAGCTTGCGGATCTGCTCGGACAAAGTCGGCTGCGCGACGCCGATCTCCTCGGCGGCCTGGGTGAGCGAGCCGGCGGCCGCCGCCGCGAGGAAGTAGTTGATCTGGACGATCGTCATCGGGGGCCTCACCTGGGGCGCGTTCGGTTCGGTCAATGTGCAGATCCTAAGGCTCTATAGGCATTGGCTATGAAACATCGGAATGGGCCTGGTGATGTGGTGGCGATCACATCCGACCGGGCCCGATGGCTCTTGTCATCCAAAGGCAGTTGCTGTGGAATATCTCCATCCCAAGTTACAGCCTATGTTTAGGAGCAGGATGACAGGCAAGGTGGCCCTCATCACGGGAGGCGCCCGCGGGCAGGGCGCCGCGCATGCCCGGGCCCTGGCCGAGGCCGGCTACCGGGTGGTTCTCGCCGACATCCTGGACGGACGGGCGACCGCCTCGGAGCTGGTCGCCGACGGGCACTCCGCCCGCTACGTCGCCCTCGACGTCACGGACGAGACGGCCTGGCAGAGCGTGGTCGCCGGTATCGAGGAGCAGGAGGGCGGCCTGGACGTGCTGGTCAACAACGCCGGCATCATCCGGGTCACGCCGCTTCTCGATCTCGCCCAGCAGGAATGGGAGTTGCTGCAGCGGGTGAACGCCACTTCGGTGTTGCTCGGCATCAAGGCCGGCGCCCCGGCGATGATCCGCCGCGGCGGCGGCTCCATCGTCAACGTCGCCTCGACCGCGGCCCACCGGGGTGCCGAAGGCTACGGCGCGTACAGCGCCTCGAAGGCGGCGATCCTCGCGCTGACCCGCGCCGCCGCACTGGAGCTGGCACCCCACCGCATCAGGGTCAACTCGATCAGCCCGGGCGGTGTGGACACCCCGATGAACGACGACGAGCCGGCCGGTGGCACGTCCTCGGGTGCTCCCCTCGGCCGGAGGGCGCAGGCCGAGGAGATCTCGCCGCTGGTGGTGTTCCTGGCCGGCGACGGGGCGTCCTACGTGACGGGTTCGGACTACCTGATCGACGGCGGGGTGACGATTCGATGAGCACGCCGAGCAAGGTCGCGCTGGTCACCGGGGCCGGCAGCGGGATGGGCCGCAGCACTGCCCAACGCTTCCTCGACGAGGGCTGGACGGTGCTCGCGCTCGATCTCGCGCCGGTCGCGGCGAGCGAGGGCCTGATCCCGATCGCGGCGGATGTCAGCGACCGGGCCGCGGTGGAGTCGGCGGTGGCGGCCCACCTGCCGGGGCTCGGCGGCGAACTGCATGCGGTCGCCAACGTCGCCGGCATCTATCCGCCGTCGACCCTGGAGACCTACACCGCCGATCTGTTCCACCAGGTGTTCGACGTCAACGTCCTCGGCGTGCTCAACGTGATGGCCGCGGCGGTGCCGCACATGCCCGAAGGCTCCGGCATCGTGAACTTCGCCTCGGTGGACGGCTTCGTCGTCTCGCCGGGCCAGCTCGTCTACGGCGCCTCCAAGGCCGCCGTCATCATGCTGACCAAGGCCACCGCCCTCGAGCTCGCCCCCCGCCGGATCCGGGTGAACGCCATCGCTCCGGGCTGGGTCGCCACCCCCGGCAACGCGGCCACCGGGAGGATGGCAGCCGCCGCGGCCGGCATCCCCCTGGGCCGGGTGGCCCAACCGTCCGAGATCGCCGAATGGGTCTGGCTGCTCACCGGCGGCGGGGCCGCGTCCTTCATGACCGGCGACACGATCACCCTCTCCGGCGGCGACATCATCCGCTGAACTCCCCGATCTGCCCCAACACCCCACCCGCATTCGCGAAAGGAACTCGACGCCCCATGGCTCGCTACTGCGTCATCGGCGCCGGCGCCGCCGGCATCTCGGCCCTGCAGCAGCTCCGCAACGCCGGTTACGACGTTGACTGCTACGAGAAGACGGACCGGGTCGGTGGCCACTGGCACACCGACTACGACGCCCTGCACCTCATCACCGCCCGGGACCAGACCTTCTTCGAGGACTTCCCGATGCCCGCGGACTACCCGCACTTCCCGCGCCGCGACCAGGTGCGCGCGTATATGGAGTCCTACGCCCGGCATCACGGTCACTACGACATCATCCGGTTCAACACCGCGGTCGCCTCGGTCACGCCGATCGCCACCGACGGCCCGGTC
>JBDIAG010000009.1:0-21266 GCA_039812305.1 Actinomycetales bacterium
CGTGTCGCTGGCGATGATCGCCCAGGCCGTCGGCCGCGTCCTGGCTCGGCCGCGCGAGGACGGCTGAGCATGCCCCGGCGCTACCTGGTGGGGATGAGCACGAAGATGTACTTCAGCCATGCCCGGACGCTCCAGTGGTGCCGGGAGGTGTCCACCCTTGCCCGCGAGCATCCGGCCGTGACCGCGGGATGGGCCGATCTGTTCGTCCTGCCCGGCTTCCTGTCGATCGCCGAGGCCGCGACGATCCTGCCCGCGGTCGGTGCGCAGGACGTCTGCTGGGCCGACGACGGCCCCTACACCGGCGAGGTGAGCGCCGCTCAGCTGGCCGAGGTCGGCGCCCGCTACGCCGAAGTGGGCCACGCCGAGCGGCGACGGCTGTTCGGTGAGGACGACGACATGGTGGCCGCGAAGACCGCGGCCGCGGTGCGGCACGGTCTGACGCCGGTGCTGTGTGTCGGGGAGCTGGAGCGGGGTGACCCCGCGGCGGCGGTGCGGACCTGCCGGGCGCAGGTGGCCGCCGCCGTGGCGCCGGCCCGCGACGCCGGTGGCACCGGACGACTGGTGGTCGCCTACGAGCCGGTATGGGCGATCGGTGCGGCCGAACCTGCGACACCGGAGCACATCGTCGGCGTGTGCGGGCCGCTGCGGGCCGAACTGGCCGGCGATCCCGACTTCTCGGTGGACGTGATCTACGGCGGCAGCGCCGGGCCGGGGCTGCTGCGGCGGGTCGGCGAGCACGTGGACGGGTTGTTCCTCGGCCGCTTCGCTCACGACCCGCGCGCCCTCGCGACGATCCTCGACGACGTGGCGGCGCTCTTCGACGCATCCCGCTGATCCTGCCGGGCCCGATGCCCGGGGGTGGGCGACGACGGCCCGAGTTGCCATCCGATCCACGCGATGTCAGACCTGGGCAATAGGGTTTGGGGAAACTGGCTCCAGGTGAGGATCCGGCCACGACCCGGCCCGGATCGGAAGAGAGGGTGTCGAATTGTCCACGATCATCTACACGTACACCGACGAGGCGCCGATGCTGGCGACGCACTCGCTGTTGCCGATCATCCAGGCCTTCGCCGGCACCGCCGGTGTCGAGGTCGAGACCCGGGACATCTCCCTCGCCGGGCGGATCGTGGCCGTCTTCTCCGACCTGCTGCCCGAGGAGCAGCGCGAGGCGGACGCGCTGGCCGAGCTGGGTGAGCTGGCCAAGCGTCCCGAGGCGAACATCATCAAGCTGCCGAACATCTCGGCCTCGGTGCCGCAGTTGAAGGCCGCGATCGCCGCGCTGCAGGCCCGGGGGGTCGCCCTTCCCGACTACCCGGACGAGCCGAGCACCGACGAGGAGCGCGACGTCCGCGCCCGCTACGACAAGGTCAAGGGCAGCGCGGTCAACCCGGTGCTGCGGGAGGGCAACTCCGACCGGCGGGCGCCGGCGTCGGTGAAGAACTACGCCCGCTCCCACCCGCACAAGATGGGTGCCTGGTCACCCGACTCGAAGACTCGCGTCGCCACGATGGGCCACGACGACTTCCGCTCCAACGAGAAGTCGGTGGTGATCCCCCAGCCCGACACCCTGACGATCCAGCTAGTCACCGAGTCGGGCAGGACCGCCCTCAAGGACGGCATCGCCGTGCTCGAGGGCGAGGTCGTCGACGGTACGTTCATGAACGTCGCCGCGCTGGACGCCTTCCTGGACGAGCAGATCGCGGCGGCCAAAGCCGACGGTGTGCTGTTCTCGGTGCACCTGAAGGCGACGATGATGAAGGTCAGCGACCCGATCCTGTTCGGGCATGTCGTACGCCGCTTCCTCGCCCGGGTCTTCGACGCCTACGGCGACCAGCTCGCGGCGGCCGGGCTCGACCCGAACAACGGGCTCGGTTCCATCCTGGCCGGCCTGGACAAGCTGCCCGCCGACATCCGCGACGACGTGCGGGCGGCGATCGAGGCCGGGCTGGCCGAGGGCCCGGCGCTGGCGATGGTCGACTCCGACCGCGGCATCACGAACCTGCACGTGCCCAGCGACGTGATCGTGGATGCCTCGATGCCCGCGATGATCCGCACCTCCGGCCACATGTGGGGCCCGGAGGGCCAGGAGGCCGACACGCTCGCGGTGATCCCCGACTCGTGTTACGCCGCCGTCTACCAGGTGACGATCGACGACTGCAAGGCCAACGGCGCCTTCGACCCGACGACGATGGGGTCGGTGCCGAACGTCGGGCTGATGGCCCAGGCGGCCGAGGAGTACGGCAGCCACAACAAGACCTTCCTCGTCCCGGCCGACGGTGTGGTGCAGGTGGTGTCGTCCTCCGGCGAGGTGCTGATGGAGCACTCGGTGCAGGCCGGCGACGTGTGGCGGGCCTGTCAGACCAAGGACATCCCGATTCAGGACTGGGTGAAGCTGGCGGTCAACCGGGCCCGGGCATCGAAGACCCCGGCGGTCTTCTGGCTGGACGAGACCCGCGCGCACGACGCCAACCTGATCCGGAAGGTGAACACCTATCTCGCCGACCACGACACCGACGGCCTGGAGATCAAGGTCCTGGCGCCGGCCGAGGCCGCCCAGTTCTCGATCGACCGGATCCGCAAGGGCGAGGACACCATCTCGGTGACCGGCAACGTGCTGCGCGACTACCTGACCGACCTGTTCCCCATCCTCGAACTGGGCACCAGCGCCAAGATGCTCTCGATCGTCCCGTTGATCAACGGCGGTGGGCTGTTCGAGACCGGCGCGGGCGGATCGGCGCCCAAGCACGTCCAGCAGCTGGTCAAGGAGAACCACCTCCGGTGGGACTCCCTCGGTGAGTTCCTGGCGCTGGCCTCCAGCTTCGAGCACCTGGCCGGTGCCACCGACAACGCCCGCGCGCAGATTCTGGCCGACACCCTCGACCGGGCGACCGGCACGTTCCTCAACGAGAACAAGTCGCCCAGCCGCAAGGCCGGGGAGATCGACAACCGCGGCAGCCACTTCTATCTGGCCAGCTACTGGGCGCGTGAACTCGCGAACCAGACCGCGGACGCCGAACTCGCCGCCGCCTTCGCGCCGGTCGCGGCGGCGCTGGCGGAGAAGGAATCCCAGATCAACGCCGAGCTCCTGGCCGTGCAGGGCGAGCCCGCCGACATCGGCGGCTACTACCGTCCGGACGAGACCAAGACCGACGCGGTGATGCGCCCGTCGGCGACCCTCAACGAGATCCTGGGCACGCTGGCCCCCTGATCCCCCCTCGGGCGGCCCTCGTGTCCTCGCCCGGAGTATTTCTGTTGCCTGGCAACGGAAATACTCCGGGTGAACGCGAGACCCGTCAGGCGTCGGGTCCCGAGGCGGACTCCAGGTAGTGCCGCACCCGGTTGATGTACCAGGTGACGAAGGCGTCGACGTCGTCCTCGATGGTGGAGTACGGGCCGGGCAGGTAGCCCGGGTCCTGCACGCCCTGCTGGGTGAGGCCGACGAAGGCGCCGTCCTGGCTGTTGGTCGCGCGCCAGACCTTGGTCAGTGCCTCCAGGTCGTAGTCCACGCCTTCTTCGGCGTCGGGCGCGACCAGCCAGGTGGTGCGCACCATGCACTTGTCCGGCGCCAGCGGCAGCACCCGGAACACCACGGCATGGTCGCTGCAGAAGTGCAGCCAGGTGTTCGGCTGGAGGTGGATTCCCAGGTCGCCGAACTTGGGTTCCGTCACCGAGCCCATGAGTTTCGTGCAGACCGCCTGGCCGTTCACCCCGAACGAGGTTCCGGCCCCGTCCAATGCCAGATGGGTGATGCGGAAACCGGTCGGCCGGTCCTCCAGGTCCCGCTTCCCCTCCTGCGGCAGCGGATAGTTCGCCAGTGAGCAGACCCGGGACAACGCGTCGTTGGCCGCCTCGTAGCGCTCGATCACCGGACGCATCCGCGGGTGCGCGTTCTCGAGAGTCGTGTTCCACACCGGGAAGTAGGCCGTCACCAGCTCCGGATGCCCGGTGTCGCAGTGCAGGCACTCCCGGTTGTTCTCCATGGTGAGCTTCCAGTTGCCGGCCTCTTCGAAGTCGTCGATATGCGCGACCTTGGCATGCGCCAGATCGAAGGGAGCCAGGTACGGCTCGATGATGCCGGCCACCTCGTCGAAGTCGTCCGGCGGATTGTCGTCCAGACAGACGAAGACCAGGCCGCCTACGGTACGGGAGTGAATCGACCTGAGCCCGAACGCCTTCCGGTTGAAGGCGGCCGGCTGGCCCTCGGCGAACAGCAGATCGCCGTCCACCCGATACGTCCACTGGTGATAGGGGCAGACGATGTTGCCGACCGAGCCGCAGGCATCCTTCAGCAGCCGCGAGCCGCGGTGCCGGCACACATTGTGGAAGGCCCGGACCTCTTCGTCGTCATCGCGGACGATGATCACCGAGTAGGGGCCGATGTCGACGACGACGTAATCCCCCGGATCCGGGATCTCCGCCTCGGTGGCGCAGAACAGCCAGTGCTTGGCGAAGATCGCCTTCAGGTCGAGGTCGTAGACCTCCTGGTCGGTGTAGAACGGCGCTTCCAGGCTGAAGCCCGGCGTGCGCCGCCGGACCAGGGAGGCGATGTCCACGGGGGCCATCTGGGTACTCGGATTCACGCCACTCACTCCCTAGCGACGAGCGACAGCCGTCCAACGGCCGTCGGATGGTGGGCACCTGCATAAGGCGGCATCCACTCATGGCAACCGCGCCAGTTCGTGCCGCGATGTGAAACAACCTTATTCAGCAGAACGCAGTCTAGGGCTCGGTCTCTCGTGCGTGCAATAAGCCGACTCGAGCGAATGGCGTGCCCTACTCCGGAGTAGTGAAGACCGGATGGGACACATGTTCCGCCTTTGGTAGTGGTTTGACACGGATCCGCCTGGGCCGATTCGGTGGGAGCGTCGGTAAGCCGGCACGCTCGGGAACGCCGTTACCTACCGTGAGTCGGTGACCTCGACGCCAGACGACGTGCTGCGGTGGGAACGAGCCGGTTTCACCGACGAGCATCCGCGCGTGCCCGGCTGGCAGGTTCGGTTCCGCCACCGGCCCCAGCCCTGGGCCGCTTTCGACGCCATCTACGCCGACGAGTCCGACGCACCGGAATCCGCAGCCCAGCAGGCCTGGGCGCAGGGAATCCGGGCCGAGTTTCCGGCGGACGGCGCCATCCGCTGCGACATCCGGACGTTCCTGCCCTGGGGTGACGACCTGGAGACCGACTTCGGGTTCGCGATCCGTCACGCCCGACCGCAGGAGATTCTCGCCGCCCTCGACAGCGAGCAGCTCATGCGGGTGGACGAGTGGGGAGCCGAGTGGCCGGACGACGTGTGGAACGACGAGGTGTACACCCCGAACTACATCTTCGGGCCCGAGACCCAGGACGGCCTGGTGACCCTGAGCGTCGATTCGAAGGGTGTCTCGTACTCGCCGATGTGGCGCACGATGCTGTGCATCGTGCGCGATCAGCTGCTCGCCGCGGGTGTCCGCGACGCCGTCCTCGTGCCGATGCGCCACAGCCATGGACGCCCCGAAACACTGGGCAGCGGACTGCTGGCAGCGGGCGACGTCGGCCACGTGCCCGCGCCACCGGCCGAGGCCACCCCGTGGCAGCGCTACACCGCGAGCCTGCGCGCCCAGCTGCGGGAGGCTCCCCCACCGGTGGATCTCGCCGATCAGGTGCACCGCCGATGCCCGGCGGAAGCGGCCCGGACCGCCCTGGACGACCTCCTGCTCGAGCTCAGCAGCCTGCCGGGCTTCCTGCTGGCCGCGCGGGAGTTCTGGCCGCGCCACCAGGCTGCCTTGGCCCGGGTGGTGGCCGGGCATGCCGAGATGGCCGACCGGCTGCTGGGCGCGGTACCGCCCGGGCTCACTCCGGACGACTGGCTGGCATATCTGAAAGATCTTGGGGTGCAACCTGAATCGCTCCCGCCGGAGCGGCTGGGCGAGTTCCTCCAGCGGCTGGTGGAAGCACATCCGCTCGGCGGTCCCCGACAGGGCGGGCTGCTGGAGCTGCTGTCGGGGGTGGCGCCGCGGCTGTCCGGCACGTCCATCGCGATCCGGGCGTACGGGCCGGCTCGCGTGCTGCCTCTCGACGTCGCGGATCTGCTCGTGCGGCATGGCCTGGCCGGCGCCCTCGACGGCGTGCGGTTCGAGCTTCGCACCTGGCTGCTCGACCGGACTCCCGGACGCCGCGACCTCTCCGCTCTCGCGGATCATCCCGGAGTCGGCCCACGGCTGCTGACCGCGCTGACCTCAGAGATCGACGGCCGGCTGAACCCGGAGCTGTGGACCTATCCATCGCGGCCCATCCCCGATCCGGGGGTCGACGCGGACTGGCTGCTGCGGGAGGTGTCGACGGTCGCGGGGCTGGCCGGGCTGTTGCGGGAATGGGTGACCGGCCAGGTCGCCGCCCTGGTCGGTGCGCCGAAGACCGGGCCGAACAACACCGAGCCGAACCACACCGGGCCGAATCTGGCCGAGGCGAGTGTCGTCGTCTCCCGTCTTGCCGCCTTCGATTGCGACGGTGGGCGGGCGATCGCCGGCGAGCGCCTGGCCGCGCTGGCCGGCTTCGACCCGGCTCCGGCACTCGCGGCGACCCTGCGCGGCGGGATCCTCGCCGAGCTCGGCTGGCCGGCGTTCGAGGAGGCCCTCGCGGAGCTGGCCACGTCGTCCACCACCCACGTCGGCGAATGGGACGCCTGGCCGTCGGTGATCGTGTCCGACGGCGCCCGGGTGATCGTGGTCGACCCCGACGGGATCCGCCCGGAACTGGCCCTGCCCACGGAACTCGAGCACGTCCGATGCCTCTTCGAAGCGGGCGGGGACGTGCTGGTGACGACGGCGTCCATGCGGGGAGCGTCCGGGCTGGGGCGCTGGCTGATCGACGGCGGCGAGGTGCGGATCGACTTCAACGGCACCTATCGGCTCGCCGCGGCCAGCCTCCCGCTGCCCGACGGCTCCAGACTGTACGACCGGACGGCGCTGCGGCGTGGCGCCACCCGGATGACCGAGGCCTGCTCCCCCGTGCTCGGCGACGGCAGCCGATTCTGGTACCCGCACTTCCCCGAATCCGGCCCGGAGGAGGTCTACCGGGAGGTCAATCCGCGCACCGGCAGACTCGGGGAACGGTCGCTACCGGCCTGGACCGGGCGGGCCACGGCGACGGGCGTCGTCCACCTGGACTCGCGCCCCTGTCCGGAGGCGTTGCGCGACACGGTCTTCAACCGGCCCGCCGAGCCCGGGGGCCTGCTCGGGCTGGTGGTCGTCGACGACCCGGACGGCCGCCGGCACCTGCGCACCGCGGCCGGCGTCGAGCGCGTCCTCGACCCGAGCGTCGTCCTCGGCACGCCCCGGGGACTGCTCGACCTCCCGGGACGGCCCGGGCTCGTGGTGACCGACGCCGGAGTCTTCGACCGCGACGGGCGGCCGCTGGCCTGGCATCACGTCGACTGCTTCCAGGCCGGCTGGCCGCGTCAGCTCCGGTTCCCCTACTGGTACTGCCTACGGCCTCGAGACGCCGCCCTGAGCGCGCACCTTCGCGAGGCCACCGCGGACGAGGTCACCGGCTTCTGCGACCCGGACACCGATCCGGCGGAGGCGCTCGCCACCTTCGCCACCGGCACTCCCGACGGAGCCGTCGAGCCGGGCATCGCCGCCGCCATCCACGAGCTGGGACGGTTCGCCGCCCGACTGTGGGACCTCACCGAGCGGCTCGCCCATCCACCCGCACCGGCCGACGGGCGACCGCCGATGCAGGCGTCGCCCGAACTCACCGACGAGCGAATCGGCGCGGCGGTCAACGGCACGCTGCACCTGCGCGGCTACTCCCCGGGGAGGCGCGAGGGATTCGAGTCGGTGCACGCGGCGCGGGCGGTCCAGGCGACGCTGTTCGAAGCGGCCACGGACATCTCGCCGCACACCCTCCGGGCCGGTGTGGCGTGGCTCGGCGTGCTGGATCACCCCGCCGCCGCGATCGCACGAGCTTTGTCCGAACCCGTCTCCAGCGAGCGTCGCGACACGCTGCTCAGCCTGGTGGACGGTCTGGCCGCCGCCGGCTTGCTGGATCCGCGGATCCGGCACGAGACCCGAGCCGCCGGACGTCATCGCACCGACACCTTCCCGGTCGCCGATTCCGAGGCCCTCATCGACATCGACGGGTCGATGTACGGCGACGGCGTGGCGCATCTCGTCGTCCGGCACCCCGAGCCGCAGCCCGACCGTCCCGACGCCGACGTCTGGCGAGCGCTGGTGCGCGCCGCTCGCGAGACGCCTCGATGGGACGCCTCCGGGGCGGATCGACTCGCCGATCCGACCGGACTGACGCGCGCCGAGGCCACCCTCCTGCTGTCGGGTCTGCCCACCTGGACGGACGTGAAGCCGCTCGCCGGGTTACACCCGCAGGAGAAGGAGGCCGCCCATACGTCCCTGCACAGGCATCGTGGCGACGGCCTGCGCGCCGTGCTGGCAGCCGGCGTCCCGCGTGATCCCGAGCGGCTGCGGCTGGGGCCCGAGGTGGACGCGATGGCCGCGGAGTACGTCCGGCAGTTCGGGCGGCGTCCCCGGGTGCCGGAGGAACTGGTGCCACTCGTCCTGTTCCTCGGGCCGCGAGCCCCGAGCAACGAGATTCCCACCCTGGATCTCCTGCGCGACTGGCTGACCGTCCCACCCGATTCGCCGACCCTGTTCGTACCGTCCGATCCGCCTGCGCGGGACGCCCGGCTCCCGTTCCGGCCCGCTCTCGGGCTCTTGCTGTGGGCCTGTTACCGCATCCCCGCCGGGCACTCCTGGCGTCCCCGGCTGGCTCCGATGCTGCGCCAGCTCCGCGAGAGTGTCGCGCACCCGGAGGCGATCATCGGCCCCGGCGAGGACGAGGCCGCCTGGCTGGCCGAGCAGGGCGGCGGTGGCGAGGTGTTGCTGACCGACCTGACCGAGGAGCCCTCGCAGGGCAGCCTCCACGACCCCCGGGTCAGCGCGCCGCGGGTGGTGGCCGACGCTGTCGAGCGGTTGTCGCTGACCGAGAACGCCGCCGTCCTGCTACTCCAGCTGATCGCCCTGCCCGATCCCGTCGATTGGCTGGTCGAACACTGGAACTCCTGGACGCCGAGCGAGCTCGCGACCGCCCGGAAGGCCGTCGCGGCGGTGCGGGTCGAGGGCCGGCCGGTGGTCGTGCGGCGCAAGCGGGCCACGGCCGGAAGATCCCTCTTCCTGCCCGGTGACCTCCGCGAACTCGGATCGAACCCGCCGTTCGAATGGTGGAAGACACCGCTCGTCAGCCTCGACGATCGACCGATCCCCAGCGGTGTCATCGTGCCCACGATGGCGCACGGCCGGCTCTTCGCCACCGCCTGGCAACGCTGGCTGGAGGATCCGCCCGTTGCCGGCCGGTGACCGAGCCTGAGTACTGCAGAACGCGTACGCACTGCAAGACGCGTTAAATGCGACGCGTTGTGCATCACCCAAGACCCAGGCCGAGGGCGGCTGGCCGACCCACCGCCGCTCAGAGGTCGGCGTCCAACAGGGCTGCCTGGTCCCGGTCGACCGAGTCCCGTTCGGCTCGGATCCGCTCGATCAGGCCCTCCGCCCGCTGCATCGAGCCGAGGAGGGCGAGCATGGCCCCGCGTTCGCTCGCCGGGACGTCCGCGGTGTCGATGACCCGCCACCGCAGGTTGGTGAACTCCTCGGGGCGCGGCTCGGTCAGGCCGTCCTCGCCGGTGATGCTGGTCAGCCGCTCGTCGAGGTAGGCCAGCGCCTGGTCGAGGATCGCCTGGCCGGCCGTGCTGAACTCCTGGCGCCGCATTCGCCGGGCGATCTGCTGCAACGCGTCGCTCAGGGATCCGGTGTAGTCGGCTTCCTCGATCATGCTGGCGACCAGGTGCATCTGCTCGCGGGTGAGGTCGGCCTGGAAGAGCTGGGCGGAGTACTCGCGGATCTGCCGGGACAGCGATTCGACCGCCTGGAAGTGCTCCGCCGGATCCTTGGGCGAGCCCTTCTTGTTCCTCGCGATGTCGAGGAAGACCGTCGTCGCCCCGAGCTCGCGGGTGACCTCCTGCCGCATGGCCGGCACCGCCCTGCGGAAGTCGCCGGTGAGTTTGCGGTCGAGGAACTTCGGCACCGAGTAGTCCTCCAGGTCCTCCTCGTCGGTGTGCCCGATCCGGGATAGCACGCGTTCGAAGACATTGACGAAGGGGAACAGGATGATGACGTTGAAGATGTTGAAGCAGATCGAGAACAGACCGACCGCCACCGGCACCAACGGGTACGTCGCCTCGCCGTTCACCATGACCGGGGTACCGGGGTCGCCGCCGAAGAATCCCATCACCCAGGTCAGCAGCCAGATCGCCGGGAAGAAGAGGACGAGCACGACGGTCACGCCGATGAAGTTGAAGGCGATGTGGGCGTAGGCGGTGCGCTTGGCGTTCTTGGAGAGGTTGAGCGAGGCGATCCACGACGTGATGGTGGTGCCGAGGTCGGCGGCGATGGCGAAGGCGATCGCCGTCTGCCATTCGAGCACCCCGGAGGCACCCAGTCCCATCACGATGCCGATGGTGGCCGACGACGAGTGGATCATCGCGGTGATGAGCGCCGCGATCAGCGCACAGGAGATCACGCCGACGATGGTCGAGGAGTCGAGCCCGGAGATGACCGCCATCACCTCGGGCATCTGCCGCAACGGCTTGAGGCCGCCGGTCATCAGGTTGAGACCGTAGAAGATCAGCGCGAAGCCCATCGCGGCCAGGGAGATGTTCTTCCACCGGTCGGAGCGGGCGAAGCAGTAGCCGATCGCGAACAGGCCGCCGAAGAGCAGGCCCAACGGGCCCAGCGGCAGCGCGATCAGCCCGTTGCCCAGCGTGGTGCCGATGTTGGCCCCCATGATGACGCCGATGGCGCCCCGCAACGAGAGGATCCCGGTGTTGACCAATCCCACGGTCATCACCGTCATCGCCGTCGAGGACTGGATGATGCCGGTGATGACGGTGCCGGCGACCACGCCCTTGGCCGGGCTGCCGGCCATCGCACTCAGCCACTGGCGCATCTTGTCGACCGACAGTGCCTGAATCCCGCGGTCCATGAATTCCAGGCCGAGCAGGAAGATCCCCAGTCCGCCCACGACGGGCACCAGGATCTCTTTGAAGACGTCGACGTCCATGGGTGAAAAGCCCTTCTCAACAGGTCAGAGTGCGGCGGCGAAGGTGGCGGTCTGGAAGCGGCGGACGTGCTCGGCGGCGTCGGCGGGCAACGGCAGATATCCCAGGTCCGCGGCCGCCCCGTCGTAGCGGCTCATGAGGTAGTTCAGGTAGCCGAGGGTCCGGGAGGTGTCCGCGCGGAACGCGGGGTCCCGCCGGAGCACCGTGTAGATGGCGACGGTCATCGGATACGCCGCCGGATCGTCCGAGATGGGGATCCGGCTGACGTACCCGTCCGTCCCGGACCAGTCGACCCCGCCGATCGCGGCCCGCATGGCGGCGGGGGTCGGCGCGGTGAAAGCCCCACCGGGGTTCGCCAGCCGGACGATCGACAACCCGGCCCGCCGGGCCTGGCCCTGCTCGACGTAGCCGATCGCGCCCTCGGTCTCCTGCAGAGCCTCGATCATGCCGGCGGTGCGTTCGGCCGACGTCCCGGCCGGCCAGGTCGGGCTGGCGCCGGCGCCGGGGCCGGCCGCCCACTCCGGGTCGCCGTCGGTCAGGTACGCGGTCAGCCCGTAGCTGGAACCGGAGCCGTCGCTGCGGTGGACCGGCGTGATGGCCAGGTCGGGCAGCTCGGCCTCGGGGTTCAACGCGGCGATGGCGGGGTCGTCCCAGCGGTCGATCTCGCCGAGGTAGATCCGGGCCAGGGTCGTCGCATCGAGCTGGAGCTCGGACGACGCGGGCAGGCTGTGGACGACGGCGACCGCGCCCAACGCCACCGGGAACTGCGCGGCGCCGAGCCGGTCCAGAGCGTCCTGCGGCAAGGGATAGTCCGTCACCGCGAAGTCGACCTCCGGATCGGCCAGCCGCATGACGCCGCCGAGTGAGCCGACCGGCTCGTAGGCGATGCCGGTCCCGTCCACGACCCAATCGCTGCCGGTCGCCCCGGCCCGATCGGGGTCGTCGGCGTTCGCCGCGTCGGCGAAGGCCCGCGCCGAGCGTTCGATCAGGGGCTGGGCCAGAGTCGATCCGGCGCCGATCAGCTGGCTCTGCTGACCGCGCCCGGCCAGCAGAACCGCGACCACGCCAATCACCGACAACACCAGCAGCGGCATCACCACCCGGCGCCGGCGAGCTGCGGCCGACAGCAGGACCGGCACCCCGCGATCGGTCCCTTCGAGCATCTCCCCTGCCTCCCGAGGGCCACGGCCCCGTCAGCTCCACCCGGCGATCTGCCGGCAGGAGACATGACTAACGGGAGGAGATGAACGCGATATGGACGTCACGTCGCCGACAGGCGAAGACCCGGCGACGAGCGAGATCGGCCGGTTCCCGGCGCGCCGAGGACATCGAGCCGGGAACGGCCGAGGGGGCGGACGATCGGGACGATCAGCGGGGGTCGGCGGTGACCAGCAGCACCCAGTCGTCCTGCGCCGGGCTGGTGAGGGTGCTCAGCCCGTTCTCACCGGCCGCCAGGCCGAAGGCCTCGCCCTCCGCCGTGCCGGTCCGCGGGTTGTACCACTGACCCTGCGGGTTGGCGCCGAGCTTGGCCGGATCGACCGTCAGCGTGGCCGGGCGCGGCAGATAGGCCACCAGCAGGGAGCCGTCCGCTCGCGTCGCGGCGGTCACGTAGTCGTCCGCGCCGTAGCGGCCCCGGTCGCCGGAGACCACCGATCCAGTCCAGTCCGGGGTCAGGGCCCCGGTGTCGTGCGGGCCGAGGATCTCCCCGACGTGGGCGACCTGCCGCGCCGCCGGACGGTCGACGGCCGACCGGTCGAGCTTGCCCTCGGTCACCGCGCCGATGTTCCAGGTCTCCTGCGGACCGCCGTAGACGACACCTAGCGCGCCCGAGGTCACGGCCCACCAGGCGGTGCGGCGGACCTCGATCTCGGAGGTGTCGGTGTCTTCGCCGCAGCAGGCGCTCGGGTCATACGCCGGTTCGATGTCGAGCACCGGCCGGCGCGGGGTGTAGGCGGCGGTCTCCCGCACGTCGCTGTAGCTGTACGGGGGCGAGTTCGAGTTCCACTGGAACGAATAGAAGTCGACCCAGGCCAGCTTCTGGGTGACCGGCGCCTTGCCCCAGGTGTGCACGGTCACCAGGGCTTTGGAGTCGACCGCCTTGATGCCCTTGGCGATCAAGCCCAACTCGTCCATGTACATGGAGGGGTCGTCGTCGCCGCCGACGAAGTAGAAGACATTGGGATCGTCGGCGAACACCCCGGCCAGGTAGGACCCGTAGGCGGCCAGATCCTCCTCGTCGGGCATCTCACCGCCCGCCCGGCCGCCGTTGTTGCTCGTCCACAGCGCGCCCAGACCGACCGTCATCCCTTCCTGGCCGGCGTAGGCGACCACCTCCTCCACGCCGGCGAACCACTTGTCGCTCGGCTTCGACAGGTCGCCGTTGCTGAAGGCGCGACCGCGGACGGTGGATTCGTCCCGGCTGAAGGGCGTCGCGAGCATGAGGATGGTGTTGAAGCCCTGGGACCGGCGCAGGTCGATGTAGCGCTTGGCCTCCTCCACCGGGACCGAGCCGGCCAACGTCCACGCCGTGTCGGCCACCATCAGGAAGGGCTTGCCCTCGGAGTCGACGAGACGAGTCTTGTCCGAGCCGACCGCGAGCGGCCAGTTCCCGTTGGGCGTGGGCGGAGCGGGCTCACCCGAGCCGCCGCAGGCGGCCAGGAGCAGACCCATCGCCGCGGCCAGCACGAACCGGCCGCGGACCCGGTCAAGACGACGGGTGCCCTTGGGCATCACCGGTTTCCGCTGCGTGCACCGACCGGCGGGCTACCGAGGGCCGGCTCCTTCTTCAGCACCAGACCCTCCAGGAAACCGACCCCCCAGCTGAGATGCATCCCCATGAACGCGCGCCAGAGATCCCGGGCCCGGACGTTCTCACTCCCCTGTGCGACCTTCGCCGCGGTGACCGCCATCGCCGCAGGGTACAACCCGGCCAGGGTCAGCCCGGCACCCGGGTACCGGGTCGCCAGCGTGAGCGACGCGCCGAGGTAGCCGACCAGCCCGGGCGCGACCAGGTGCCGGGGCTGCACGGCGCCCCGGCCGTTCTTGCGCACCATGGCCGCCTTGCCCCGCCCGTACCGGCGGTACTGCCGGCAGAGCCCCCGCAGCGACTCCTGCACCTTCCAGTGCGTGCGCATCTGCGGGTCGTACCAGATGCGGTGCCCGGCCTCCATCAGCCGGTGGTCGAAGTCGACGTCCTCGTTCACCGGCAGGGTCTCGTCCCACCCGCCGATCGCTCGCGCGGCCTCCGTCCGGTACATCCCGAAGGACGCGTGGTCGGTGTAGGAGGCCTCCTTCGCGTAGTGGTTGATCGAGTTGCCCACTCCGAAGGGGGACGCCAGCGCGGCCGCCACCGCCCGCCCGGACCGGGTGTCACTGGTGCCGAGACGGATGCCGCCGACCCCGCCGCACTCCGGATGGGCCTCCAGCGCGACCAGACCGAGCTCCAGATAGTCCGGCTCGATGTGGGAGTGCGCGTCGACCCTGGCCACCACCGGGGCCTCGGCGACGGCCAGCGCGCGGTTCAGGCCGTGCGGGATGGTGCGTCCGACGTTGTCGACCAGGACCACCCGGTGGTCCTCCGCCGCCAGCTTCAGCACCTTCTCCCGGGTGTCGTCGGTGGAGGCTCCGTCGGCGACGATCACCTGCAGATCCTGCACGGTGCCGCTGAGAACGGACGTGATCGCGGCGACGATATTGGCGCTCTCATTGCGGGCTGGCATCAGCACGCTGATGCGTGGCGACATGATCCATCCGTTCTCTTGCGGTGACTGATTCAGTCACTGGTTCGGACAACAGTGATTCGGTTGACTTCGGTTGGACTGAAAGACGTGATGTCGATCTTTCGATGCACAGCCCACTGCGTGGGTTCCAGGCGGTGACCGTGACGAACAGCGGGATGAGAATGAAGATGCTCGTCGAGCCCGCCTGAATCGTCCATAGGGCGATGAACTGGCTGAAAGCGAGCGTGCGCGATGGGGATTTCATCACACACACCACCATGAACACGGCCAGCATCCCGCCACCGACGAACCCGTACTCGAAGAGCAGCTTCAACGGGGTCGGCGCCAGCAGCCCGGGGATGCCGAACGCGTCGACGACGTCCTGGGAGGCGCCCGGCCCCCGTCCCACCAGCATGCCGATGGGCGAACGTTCGAAGATCGGCCACACCAGCTCGTACGGGGTCACCGTGCGCAGGCTCGTCGACGACCGGGAGTTGGACCCCTCGGCCAGCCGGCCGAGCATCATCGCGCCGGCACCGCTGGCGAAGACGCCGACCAGGCCGACGGCGGCCGCCACCAGGTACCCCCGCCAGGGCAGCGGGTACCGGTGCGCGATCATCACGGCCAGCGCCAGGACGAGCAGCAGGATGCCCGAGCCCGAGTAGGTGGACCCGATCGCCAGCACCTGCAGCGCGATCACCCACCACCGCATGCGGACCAGGAGGCTGGCGATCAGGGTGATCCCCAGCTGAGCCGAGACGAAGGACGGTTCCAGGCCGATCCAGGCGTTCGAGCGGTAGATCTCGGAGCCGTACTCCACCGGGTAGGTGATGACGTACATGTCCTCCTGGAAGCGCCAGGTGGCCGGCACCAGGTTGGCGAACCAGTCCTGGTACTGCACGCCGAGGAACTGGGTGACGATCATCGCGATGGCGACCACTCCCAGCCCCACTCCGGACCATCCGACCGCCCGCAGCAACGGCAGGTAGCCCACCGCGTCGGAATCGTTGACCTGCAGGACGAAGGGGCACCAGACCGCCGCGATCAGCGCCCAGGCCGTCAGTGAGAGGGATGAGTCCGGCACCAGCAGAACCTGCAGCGGCATCAGCAGGGCACCGGTCCCCATCGTCAGCAGGAACCAGGGCAACCGCACCAGGTTGAACTGGAAGTAGCCCCGGTAGAGCCCCCAGAGCATCCACACCCCGGTCAGCGGCACCAGCACGGAGACCGGCATGCCCGCGACCTTGAACCGGCTGAGCAGCAGGAGGGCGAGCCACAGCACGAACAGCCAGCGAGCCGGCCGGGACAGTCCCATCGCCTCAGACCACGATGGCGTCGGTCTTGTCCGTACCCAGTGCGGCGGCGACGTCCGTCACGTCAGCCAGGGACGTGCCTGCCGTGGCGACCAACAGGTACGACATCGACTCCTGGCCGGCGGCCAGATCCAGGCAGGCCTCGTCGGCCGGGCAGACGACGACCTGGCGCAGACCCTCGTCGCCGTTCGCGGCGAAGGCGCGGAACCGGTTCGGACCGGGCTCCCAGGCGTCCACCAGCTCGACCCGGTTACCCCGCTCCTGGCCGACCGCGACCGAGCGGCGGGCGATCTGCTGGGCGGCGGTCTCCGCGCCCGGTAGAGCGAGCACCGTCAGGGTCCGGTCGGACGATCCGAGGAAGTTCGCGGTGGCCTGAGTGGCCGGGCGCGAGGAGGTCAGCGCCAGTTCCGGCGCCAGCGTGGCGATGTCCTCGTTGCCGCGCAGGGGCAGACGACCGCGGTTGAGCGTCAGCGCCGCTCCCGATCCCACCAGGCCGCCGCCGACCAGGCCGATCAGCATGCTCAGCAGCGGGCTCAGCCCGAGAGACTCGGCCCCGTCGGCCCGGTCGAGCACCTGGACGATGGTGCCGGAGTTGATCGCCGAGCTCTGCGCGGCGCCGACCGACTGCCCGAGCGACTGACGACGGGCGAGCTCGGCCTCGGCGTCACGCAGCGGGTACTTGGTGACGGCCTCCTCGGTGCCCTTCTGCAGCTGCTCCAGCTGCCCGGTGGAACGGGCCTGCACATTGGCGACGACCTGCTCGGCGACGGTGTTCGCGTCCGCCATCGCGCTGGCCGCGGAGGCACCGCTGACGGTGACCTCCACCATGTCGGTGCCCTGCTCCGACCGCGCGGTGGTGCGCAGTCGCAGGTCCGCCACGGCGACTCCCCGGCTCTTGGCAGCCTCGTTCAGCACGCCGGCCGACTGGGCCAGGGCGGCCGTCGACTGAGCCAGCTGATTCACGCGGTTGCTGTCGGGAGAATCCGACGTCACCTGCAGGATCGCGGTCGCGCGGTAATTGCCGCCGCCGACCAGGCCACCGAGGAGGCCGATCAGCAGACCCGCGCCGAGGCCAGCGACCACCCACCACTTACGTAACATTAGGATAGGCACGATTCCCGTCCCTGAAGATCGTCGAGCATGTTCATGTGTTCGGCGACGCTCAGTGGCGGATTTGCCCCCGACAGCGCTTGTCCGCTCCATTGTGCTGGTCGCTCCAGTCATATGGGAGAGACTACCGTCCGTTAGGTGACGGACCGAATCCGTCACCCGAACAGAGTCATCTGTTCGACTTGACAGGAGTTTTCAATGCACTCGCTTACTCCGCGTAGGCGTCAAAGGTGGCGAATCATTGGCCTGATCGGTGTGGTCGTGGTCGTCGCGGCGGTCGCCGCCTACTTCACTGTGGGTAACTCCTGGCTGCGTCCGACGCCACAGCCGACGACGCCGACCGCGTCGGCACCTCCCCCGGGCGCGCCCTGGACCAGCGGGGCCTGGACCGGCGAGCGGGTCAATACGACGGGGGTCACCGAGTTCGGCACCTGGCGGGGGCACGAGGTCGCGGTCGCCACCGTCTACCCCGGGCGCGACACCTGGCAGCTGATGAAGAACTCCAGCTGGGCGTCGGAGCACTTCGACGGCTATCCGGGCAGGCTGAGCATGGGTCTGCCGCTGCTGCCGAAGTCGAATGACGGCACGCTGAAGGAGGTCGCCGACGGCCTGCACGACGACGTCTTCCAGAAGATCGCCCAGGACCTGGTCACCCACGGCCGGGGCGACTCCTACATCCGGGTCGGTCTGGAGGCCAACGGGCCCTGGTACCGGCACGGCGCGACGGTCGAGACCGTTCCCGATTTCGTCAATGCCTACCGCCATGTGGTGTCGGTCATGCGAGCGGTCGGACCGGACCTGGTGTTCGTGTTCGACATCTCGTGTGGCGCACCTCTCCAGGGCTCCAGCGACCGCCTGGCGCCGCTGACCATGCTCTACCCCGGCGACGACGTCGTGGACGTGGTCGGCTGTGACGTCTACGACTTCCACAGCACGAAGGTGCGCAGCGAGGAGGAGTGGAAGTCCTCCGGACTGACCCCGAGCCGCGGCCCGGGCCTGAGCGACCTGGTGACCTTCGCACGTGAGCACGACAAGAAGTTCGCCGTCCCCGAGTGGGGCGTCGCCGGCCCGAACTCCGACGGCACCGGCGACAACCCCTTCTTCATCCGCAAGATGTACGACTTCTTCTACGACAACCGCGACCAACTCGCCTACGAGTGCTACTTCAACGAGCCACTGACCTACATCGAGTCATCGCTGTACAACCCGGAGCAGAACCCCTCCGCGGCCAAGGTCTACCGGGACCTGTGGAAACGCCAGTAGGACCGGGGTGCTGCTGAGCTGGCCTCCGGTGGGCCGTGCTGTCCGGTCTGCTCCAGGTATCGGACCGCGCATCGCATACCCGGCCGGATGGTCCGGCCGATGAACCTGCAGCTGGTGGTGCGATCACGACTCCACCTGCCGGTTCATCCGCGGCATCATGCGCAGGTCAGGCATCAGGTCATGGAAGCCGGGCCGAAGTCGCGATGAGCATGAGCCAGGCCCGGAATGGATGGATCGTCGTCCGCGACCCCGGCCGGGCGTCAGTGACCCGGCCGCAGTGGACCGGGTGCCAGACCGGGTGCCAGACCGGGCGTCAGTAGACCGGACGTCCGCCGACGGTGGCCCGGCCGGTGAGCAGGCCGCGGATGTAATAGGTGTAACCGACGGCGAGCGGGCGGTTCCGGCGCAGGGTCTCCAGCAGGATCCGGCCGGCGGCCCCGGCCGCCAGCAGGCCCACGACGCCGCGGGCTCGCCGGGCGGGCTCCTGTCGCATGTAACGGCTCATCGAGGCTCCTCGCAGCCGGAACATCTCGGCGCTGGGCGCTCCGGAGCCACCGGGGGCGTGCTGCACCGGACGGTCCGTGCGCAGCCGCTGCCGAAGACCCGCCCGGCGGGCCGCTCGTCCGTACGCCATGTCTTCGTTGTAGACGAAGTACGTCTCGTCGAACCCGCCCAGGCGGGTGAAGGTCTCGCGGCGGACCGCCATGCACGCGGCGCTCAGCCAGTCCAGCTCCACGCGTGAACCCACCGGCGGCGCCGCGAAGAGGCCGATCCGGGGCAGGACCTTGTGCAGGCCCACCGTGTGCACGAGCGTGCGACGCACGGTGGGTTCGTACCCGCCGGCGCCGATGTCGGGCGTGCCGTCCGCCCCGACGGGCAGCGCGCTGCTGGAGGCCAGCCGGTCGTCCTCGGCGACATCGCGCACCAGTTCCTCCAGGGTCTGCGCCTGCGGACGCGAATCCGGATTGAGGAACACCAGGTAGTCGTACGTCGAGGTGAAGGCGGCCTTGTTCACGGCCCGGGAGAAGCCGACGCCGCCGGCGTCGATGTAGCGGGAGTTGGGCCGCGAGGCGATGAGCTCGCGGATTCCGTCCACGTTCGAGCCGTTGTCGGACACCGCCAGCGGGAGGTCGCCGGGCAAGCCGGCCAGCAGCTCGGTCAGCTGCGCGGCACTCTTGTAAGTCACGACGACAAGTTCGTACGGAGGTATCTGGGAACCGGTCTCGCGGCTGGATGCGTCAGACAATTGTGTACTTTCTCGTGTCTTCCGGGGCTTCATCGTTCGCGACGGTTGAACCACAGCGAACGGATCTCTCGCTGATGGATCATGTCCGACAAGCTCTCGACGCGGTAATCGGTGTCAGCCATTCGGCCCAGCAATCGCTGGGTGAGTTCGGCCTGCAGATAGGACGGCTCGGGCCGGGCCGGGTCGGGGTCGCCGACGGAATCGTGCAGCAGCAGGACGCACCCGGGGTGGACCGCCGACGCGGCCCGATCGGCCGCCGTCTCCACGGGCGTGTCCTCCCAGTCACTGGCCCACCCCGACCACAGCATCGGCGTCAGGCCCAGCCGCGCGGCGGCGAGCACCTGCGACAGCGTCTGGGCGCCGTAGGCGGGCCGGTACCAGCGGATCTCGCGGCCGGTGAGGTCCTCCAGGACGGCCTTGCCGCGACGCATCCGCTCGGCTGCCTGCCGGGTCGGCAGAGTCGTGATCCGGGTGTGATCCGTTCCGTGCAGAGCCACCTCGTGTCCGGCATCGACGATGTCGCGCACGATGTCCGGGTGCTTCTCGGCCCGATCGGAGAGCAGGAAGAAGGTGGCCGGCGCCCCAGCGTCCGCGAGCGTCTCCAGCAGCGGCGGCGTCTGCCGCGGGTCGGGACCGTCGTCGTAGGTGAGCGCGATCACAGCGTCGTCGGTATCGGCGCAGGCGACCGTGCTGACCGGGTGCACAACCCGATCCAAAAGGGACGGAACACGTCGACCGTCCATCGGTCGCGGACCCGCGTCGAACTGTCCGATCGCACGGCGGCGAGCCAGAGTCGCCATACAAACCTCCGATATCGGCCGGGGATCCCGGCTTCATGATGACTACTCGCTGTTTCGGGTGGAGCAGATTCCTTACACAGAGTAACCTTGCCGTTGGGTAAACATGACGGGGTCCGTGTTGTACGAAGGACATGCGAAAAAGATGCTGAGCGTAGTCATCGCAGCGTTCAACGCTGAACAAGTGCTGCCAGTCCAGTTGCAGGCACTCGCCCGCCAGCGCACGCAGGCGTCGGTGCAGGACTGGGAAGTGGTGGTCTGCGACAACGGTTCTACCGACGCCACGATGCGCGTGGCCCGGGAGTTCACCGCGGTCCTGCCGAATCTGCGGGTGATCGACGCCTCGGAGCGTCCCGGCCCGGCCCACGCGCGCAATCGCGGGGCCGAGGTGGCACGGGGAACGCATCTGGCCTTCTGTGACGCCGACGACGAGGTGGCCGAAGACTGGGTCGATCAGATGCTCCGGGTCCTGCACCACCACGACTTCGTCGCCGGGAGGTTCGAGCCGAACCGGCTCAACGACACCCGCACCCTGCGCAGCCGTCCCCTGGATCAGCAGACCGGCCTGCAATGGACGCCCGGGCACTCCCTGCCGCACGCCGGGGCCGGCAACATGGGCATCCGCCGCGATGTCTTCCTCCGGGTGGGCGGCTTCAACGAGCACATCCTGCGACTGGAGGACACCGACTTCTGCTGGCGCGTCCAGATGCTCG
>JBDIAG010000010.1:0-20697 GCA_039812305.1 Actinomycetales bacterium
GACGGCGTCGAGGCACTCCCAGGGGGCGAGCATGTCCAGCACCACCCGGTCGATGCTGCCGGCCGGCTCCGCGCCGAGCAGCAGCTTGGCCAGGTCACCGACCGAGATGTGCCAGGCCGGATGCGGCGCTCCGAAGAAGGTCTCCGCGTTGCCCCGGGCGATCTCGGCGAAGTCGGCCCGCCGTTCGATCGAATGCAGATAGCCCGCGTCGCCGACCGCGCGCAGCAGCGACATCGACAATGCACCCGAGCCCACGCCCGCCTCGACCACCCGCGCACCGGGGAAGATGTCGGCCATGGTGATGATCTGGCCGGCGTCCTTGGGATAGACGACCGCGGCTCCGCGCGGCATCGAGAGCACGTAGTCGCTGAGCAGCGGCCGCAGCGCGAGGTAGCTGATGCCGGCGGTGTTGGTGACGACCGTCCCCTCGGGAGCGCCGATCAGGTCGGTATGGGCGAACATCCCCCGGTGCGTGTGGAACTGCCCCCGTTCACTGAGGGTGATCGTGTGCAGGCGGCCCTTGGGATCGGTCAGCTGGACCCGCTCGCCGGCCCGGAAGGGGCCTCGCCGGGCCTCCGCGCCGGTGGGCATGGGGACGTGCGCAGAAGAAGACACGGGGTGGAATTGTAGGTGGAAGGTTGCCCGGGCTATGGATGGGTGATCAGCGCCGGGGCAACAGGGCTTCCATCAGAGCCTTGCCGGGGACGACGCCGACCAGCCGGCCACCATCGGTCACGACGAGGGCGTTGCTGGAGATCGCCCGCAGCCGGGTCAGCAGTTGTGCGGAGGGGACGCCGACATCCACCACGTCCTGCGGGTCGTGCGGATCGGCGACCTGTTCGGCGGTGACCACGGCTCGCTGCTGCGGCGGAACGGCCATCACCGCGGCCGGCTGGACGATGCCGACCGGACCGGCGGGGCTCATCACCACGACGCAGTGCGGGTCGAGCTCCGCGTGCGCAGCCACGGCCGCCAGCAGGTCCTGAGCGCTCGTGCCGGCCGGCACCGCGATGGCGGGCACGACCAGCCGGCGCAGGTCGACCTGCTCGGCGCGCCGGCGCACCCCGGCGAAGCGCAGGGACGCCGAGGCGCCCTGCCAGATGACCAGCGCGATCATGGCGGTCCAGAGCAGCAGGATCACCGACCGGGATCCGTTCACGTACTGCAGCAGCGCCCAGCCGACCACGGCGACGGCCATCGCGCGGCCGGCCCATGCCGCCGCGACGGTGCCGGAGCTGCGCCGCCCGGTGGCGCCCCAGACAGCGGACTCGAGCACCTGGCCACCGTCCATCGGCAACCCGGGCACCAGGTTGAACAGGCCCAGGATCAGGTTCATCACCATCGCCCCGACCGCCAGCTGGGCGCCGATCGAGGGACTGGTCGGCAAGGTGAGGAGGACGAGCCACGCCACCCCGGCCAGGACGAGGTTCGCGAACGGGCCGACGGCGGCGATCAGGGCGGTTCTCCCTGGTGACTCACCGGCCTGCCCGAACTGGGTGTGCCCGCCCCAGATGTTGACCACGATCTCGGTCGGACGATTTCCGGTGGCGAGCCCCACGCAGGCGTGGGCGAGTTCGTGCACGAGCACGCTGACGACGAGGATCAGCACATAGCCGACCGGCAGCAACCACGCCGCGGGACCGAACGCGCCCAGTTCGGCGGCGCTCGGCGCGTAGAGGACCCCGAGGAGCACGGCAAGCAGCAGCAGACTCGAGGAGAGCCGGATGGGCGCACCACCGAGCGTGCCGATGCGCAGTCCCTGGCCCATCCCACCAGCGTAGGCGAGTGACCGGGATGCAGCGGACGCCAACGCCCGGCCGACTGTCAGTGCCGGGGTCTACCGTGAGGTTCATGTCCGGCACGTCGACGCTCGTCCCCGCGATTCCACCCGCGGGCGATGACGTGCCGGCGATTCCGTCGCTGTCGCCGTCGCGCGCGCTCGACTTCACCACGTGCCCGCGCCTGTACCGCTACCGGGCGATCGACCGGCTCGTCGAGCCACCCAGTCCGACCGCTCTGCGCGGCACGCTCGTCCACGCCGTTCTGGAGCAGCTCTTCGACGTGCCGGCCGAGCAGCGCACGCTGAGCACGGCGGTGGCCTTGCTGGAGCCGACCTGGCAGCGCCTCCGGCAGGAGGATCCCCAGGCTGCGACGCTCTTCGACGACGAGAGGCTTCTCGCCGATGGCAGCGGCGAAGCGGTCTGGCTCGGCTCCGCGGCGGAACTGCTCGAACGCTACTTCGCCCTGGAGGATCCGCGCCGCTACGAACCCGCCAGCCGGGAACTGCTGCTGGAGGTGCCGGTCTCCCAGCGCCTTCTGCTGCGGGGCATCCTCGACCGGCTGGACGAGGCACCGGATGGCCGGTTGCGCGTGGTCGACTACAAGACCGGGTCGGCTCCCCCACCCGGACGGGAGCACCGAGCGCTGTTCCAGCTGAAGTTCTATGCGCTCATGCTGTGGCGGGCCCGCGGGGTGATTCCCAGCGTTCTGCGGCTCGTGTATCTGGGCGACTCGGTGATCGTCGAGCACGTCCCCACCGAGAACGAGCTGCTCGCCGTGGAGCGGCTGCTGCTGGCGTTGAGCGAAACGGTCGAGAGGGCACAGCTGAACACCGAGTATCCCGCCGTGCCGGGCTCACGGTGTTCGTGGTGCGCGTTCGCGTCCCGCTGCCCGGAAGGCACGGCCTACCTGGAGAGCAGAGCCGTGCCTTCCGGATGACAGCAGCCGGGTGACCACTTGGCCGGAAGACCACCCAGCCGGATGATTTCCCCGCCGGGCGATCACCCAACCGGCAGACCACTCGGCCGGATGATTCCCCCGCCAGCGACGGTGGCGTGCGTCAGGCCGCCCTCCGCAGCCGATCCTCGATCGTCCGTCGGATCGCCGACGTGTCGAGCTTGGCCTCGGCGAGGAAGCGGCGGACCTGCGCGTCGCCGCCGCGCAGTATGCCGAGCAGCATCACGTCTGAACCGATGGAGCCCAGGCCGAGCCGCAGCGCTTCGCGGAGGCTGAGTTCGAGGGCCTTCTTCGCGTCGCCGGTGAACGGGATGTGACCCGTCCGGGAAGGAGTGCGCCGACCGAACGGCCAGCGTCGACGAGGTTCCGGATCGGCGTCCAGGGCACCTTCGCCGAAGGCTGACTCGACCGAGGTTCGAATGGCCTCCAGGTCGATTCCCAGGCTCGACAGAGCCGACTTGTCCATCCCGCCGCCGGGATGAACGGCGAGCCAGTCGAGCAGGGCGCGGTGGTCGATGCCGAGATCGGCGAAGGCGTCGTTGTGCGTCAGCCCAGCCAGCAGGTGGACGACCCGGATCTTGGTGTCACCCAGCGAGCGGGCGACCTCCTGGGCGAGCACGACGCCGGTGCGGGCATCTCGCGAGAAGCGTTCGAACATGTCTCAGATCCTCCGGTGGTGTTTGCGGTGCACCGCTTGCTTGGTGACACCGAGGTGATCGGCGATGTCCTGCCAGGACCAGCCCTGTGCTCTGGCATGGGCCACGTGCAGGGCCTCCAGCCGTTCGAGCAGGACTCGCAATGAGGCGACGGCCCGAAGCCCGACCCGCGGATCGGTGCTGTCGAGAGCGCCGGCCAGTTCTGTGGCAGTGGATGTGCTGGTCATGTCGTCAACATATGCTGACGACCGGGCGGTTGTCAACCGATGTTGACGAGTTGTTCGAGAGCCCAGCCGCGTCGAGACTCCAGCCGGTTCGAGAGTCCAACTGACTTCTTCGGAATGTTTACGTAGCTCCGTCGGCCTGATCTGCCGCTCCTGCGACGCCAGCGGGCGGGCGCCAACCACCGCCGGCCGCCTCACTTGACCAGGAGTGCGCCCGGCAACCAGTTGCGTGTCCGTTGGCCAGCGATCGCTGGCTGCTGGGCCCATATGTGGTCAACGCGGGAACAACCGGCTGTCCACCGCGGAAGGACACGGCAACCCCGGCGCTCGCAACCGGCGGACGATCGGGCCACCACCCAGCCGGAAGTGCGCCCGGCAACCAGTTGCGTGTCCGTTAGTCGGCGATCGCTGGCTGCTGGGCCCATACGTGGTCAACGCGGGAACAACCGGCCGCTGGGCGCCGGATAGCGGGGTGGCCCACGGGTGGACGATAGCCAAGCGGGGCGGGGCGGGCATGGGGCCGGCTTCTTGACACTGGCCCGGTCCGACAGCGGCAGATCTCCGGCCGCGCAGGCCAACGCCGGCTACCGCGGAAGAGGCGACAACCCGCGCTCGCGGCAGCCGGATGATCGCGATTGGGCCGCCACTTGACCGGGAGTGCGCCCGGCAACCAGTTGCGTGCCCATTAGCCAGCGATCGCTGGCTGCTGGGCCCACACGTGGTCAACGCGGGAACAACCGGCTGCTCGGGCAGCGGATGGCGGGTCACGCTCGAGATCGAGCACGACATCACCCGGCCGGAGCCAGTGGCCGACGTGAGAGGCCGGCGTGAGGGGCGGAGTCAGTGGCGCGCACCGCCGCCATCCTCCGTTCTCAGATGTTCATAACATTCAGATGTTGACTGTAGGCTTCGGCCATGGCTGTACGGCATGTGTGGGTGGCCCGGCACGGGGAGGCGGACGCGTTCGGCACGTTGACGCCGACAGGTGAGCGGCAGTCGGAGTTGTTGGCGGAGCGCCTGGCGCGGCTGCACGTCGACGCGGTCTGGCACTCACCTCTTTCTCGCGCGGAGCGGGCCGCCCAGATCATCGGCCGACGGCTGCCTGGCGTGGCGGTGCAGGCGGCCCCCGAGTTGATCGACCATGTCCCTCACGTCCCCGAGAATCCGCCGCCCGCCTGGCGCGGACTCTTCGACGGGTACGACCCGGCGGAGGCGGCCGAGGGCGCCCGGATCGCCGCGGCACTGATCGAACGGTTTGCCCGCCCCGCTGAGGTGGAGACCGTGGAAGTGCTGATCACGCACGCCTATCCCGTGGCGTGGCTGGTCTGTCATGCGCTCGAAGCTCCACCGGCGCGCTGGCTCGGGCTGGCTTGCGGAAACGCCGGGCTGACCGCTATCGACTACTACGACCGCGGCGCGCCGTCCCTGCTGTTCTACAACGACATGGGACATCTCCCCGACGAACTGCGCTGGACCGGCTTCGGCACGGCCGTCCGCCCGTGATCGAGTGAGTGGCCAGAGTCACCGCGGGCGGGAGACCCGAGAGACCGAGTGAGTGACGACACGGCGAACGAGGCGAGCGGGCGGGCGGGCCCCACGCAACCGGGAGACCACCGACTGACCAACCTGCGGGTCCGACCAGTGCTCTCGACGGAGGTTGTTCGAGGGCATGGTGTCGTTCGCGTGGATGCCCGGCAAGGCCGACGAGCCAGGGATACCGGTGTTGTATCGCGACCGAGGAGAACGCGGCCGGGCGCCTCGCAGGCAGCGCAAGGCCCCGAAGAACCTCCCTCGAGGAGCACTACCCGGTGCTACTCGCCCAGGCGGCTGTGGGCGTCGCGCAAGCGCTGACTCGGCTCCCGCTGAGAGCGGTCTCCGGAGATGTCGTCGGCCCAGCCGAGGAGGCGCCAGAAGCGGTCGTCGGCCGCCACGATGGCCGTGGGAACCCGCCCGAGGGCGACGTCGCCGCTGGTGCCGTCGATGGTGATGAGACTGCCTTCGGCAAGCGTGGTGCCGTCCACGACGATCGCGGCCCGCGTATCGCTCAGGCCATCCGCGGCCCGCACAGCACTCGAGACACCCGCCTGCTCCCGCGTGCCGCTCGAAACACTCGCGACCTCCGGCCTGGCGCTCGGACCCGCCGAGCGGATGACACTCGAGACGCTCGCATCCTCCCGCGTTCCACTCGAGACACCCTCCTGCTCCCCCACGCCGCTCGAGACACCCGTGACATTCGCAGATCCCCGCGTGCCGACTGGTTCGTCCCATGCCGGATCGACGATCGTGAGGCCGCGCAGGCCGACGACGGCGGGTTTGCCCATCGACCGCGCGACGACCGCGGCGTGACTGGCGGTGCCACCGCGGGAGGTGAGGATTCCGGCAGCGGCGGCGAGGCCGCTGAGGTCGTTCGGGGAGGTCTCGGGACGCACCAGGATCACCGCACCGTCACCAGCCATCCGCAGTGCCGAGGCCGTGCTCACCGCGATCCTGCCGGTGGCCACACCGGGGCAGGCGCCGATCCCGCGACCGAGCAGGACGGTCTGCGGCACCGGGTCGAGGCGAGGCGTGCGGGCCAGCGCAAGATGATGCGGCCGCACCCGGGCGACGGCTTCGGCCCGGGTGATCCGCCCCTCGTCGGCGAGATCGACGGCGACCCTGATGGCACCGGCGCCGGTGAGCCCCCCGGCCCTGACCTGCAGCAGCCACAGTCGCCCGGTCTCCACCGTGAACTCGACCTGGACGGCGTCGCCGTAGTGGGTCTCGGCCCGGCGCAACGCGTCGGTCAGTTCGGCCCACGCCTGCGGTTCGCGCGTCCGCAGATCGTCGAGCGGCCGGGTCAATGACCGGCCGGACACCACGTCCTCACCCTGATGACCGAACAGGACCTCACCGTAGGGCACGTCCTCACCCGTCATCGGGTTCCTGCTGAACGCGACTCCGGCTCCGCTGCGGTCGTCCCGGTCGCCGAACACCATCGCCTGCACGACCACGGCGGTGCCCAGCTCGTGGTCGATCCCGTGCAGCTCGCGGTAGGTGCACGCTCGTGGCGACCGCCACGAGACGAAGACGTCGCGCACCGCCGCCGCCACCGCGTCGACGGACGCCCGCACGTCCAGGACGGTGTCCATCATGCCCGGCATCGACACGCTCGCTCCCGAGCGCACGGACACCGTCAGTGCATCCTGCCGGCCCGTCGCCTGTTCCAGGCAGCTGATCCCGCTCGCCAGCTCGTCCCGCAGCCCCGCGGGCAGGTCGCCGTCGCCCAGGTACGCCCGGCAGGCCGCGGAGGTGATGACGAAGGCCGGCGGCACGGCCAGACCGAGCCGGTGCAGATCCACCAGTCCACCGGCCTTCGCGCCGATCAGTCCGACGGATTCCCGGGTCTCGGCGTTCACCCTGCGGATCCACCTCACGCCTGCCCCCATCGCGGTATCCGCAGGGTCGCGAGCAGGTCTTCGTGGAGTTCGGCCCAGACCACGTGGTACGAGTCCGTCGTATCGGTGAGGTATTTCAGTTCGCCGGCACGTGCCAGGCCCAGCGCCCGGGCGAGACGTGCCGGATAGCGCCCGAACCGCGGCAGCACGGCCTCGAGATCCGCGCACACCGGCCGTAGGCGTTCGTGCAGGTCACCGAACCGCGACAGCACCCGGGCGTCGTAGGCGGCGTCGGAATGGTCGTTCACCACCGGCTGCCCGTCGACCGGTCGCAACTGCCAGGCGGTGGACAGGTCCAGCAGTTCCGGGTTGAGCACGAGGAAGCGGTCGAACGCGCCTTCCACCGCGGGGCGGGCACCGGCTCTCTCCATCTCGGCGGCGATCCGCTCCCCGTCGGCGGCCCGCCCGGCATCGGTGAGCCCCCAGGCGCCCAGTGCCGCATCGGGACGCTCCACCAGGCCTTCCACCGCCAGGTCGATCAGCTCCGACTCGACCTCGTCCAGGCTCAGACCCGTGCTCGCGGCCAGCCGCGGCAGCGCGCAGTAGCCGGCGCAGCGCAGTGCGTGCAGCACGAGCAGGCCGGGGTCGATGCACGCACTACCGGTCATGACGCTTTCCCCGTCGGTTGCCGTCAGAGACGTCGGACGCCAGGGACAGGGCTGCGCCCCGGCCCTCGGCCCGTGCGACGACCACGCCGTCGCGAATCCGCAGGGCCACCTCGGTCTCGTCCCCGGGTGCGGCCGCCCCGGCCGCTTGTGCGATCTGCGTCGCCTCTTCGAGGACGAACCCCAGCGTTCTCCAGGTGTCCAGGGGAAAGACCCGGCGCAGGCAGGACATCAGGTCAGCGATCCGGAGCCGTACCAGGCGGCCCGTCTCGGCCGGATCGTCGGTGACCGCGACAACCGTCACCACCTCGTCGGCGCGAGCGGAGCGCACGGCCTCCTCGGCCGCTCCCAGGCGCCGGGCACCGAGGATGACGACGATGCCGTCCGCGGTCAGATCCACCGTGCCTCCACCGATCAGGTCCGAAGCCGGGCCCGGCGCCCACGCCGCTCGACCGGGCGCGGCCGGGCGGACGTAGGGCAGCTGCGGCGGGGACCAGGTGTCGGCGAGATCGAGGTCGGCCAGGTGTTCACACGCCGTGGTCTGGTCGAAGGGGTCGCCGAAGCCCGGCGCCACCTCCGCCAGCAGGCTGGAACCCCCCAGAATCGTCAGGGCGAGTTCGGCGAGTCGAACCATCCGGATGGTCGGGCCGTCGCGCCGGCAGGACTCCAGCCCGACGGCCAGCAGTAACGCTTCGAGGCGCGCGAGCTGCGCGACGACGGCACGACCCGGCTCGTCGTCGACGACACCCACCAGCGAGCGCAGTTGCAGCCGGCCACCCGACACCGCGTCACCGGTCAGGGGCATCCGTTCGAGCCAGGCCACGGCGAACGCGCCCAGGGCGTCGGCGACCGTGGCCGGACGCGCCACCGCCGGCGCGCTCACCGACGTGTCGACCAGGTCGACGAGCACCGCCAGGTACAGGGCCCGTTTGCTCGGGAAGTTGGAGTAGACGGCCCCCCGCGTCAGCTCCGCCCGCTCGGCGATCCGGTCGACCTTCGCCGGACCGTACCCGTACTCGACGAACTCCTGCCGGGCGGCCGCCAGCACCGCCGCACGAGTGCGCGCCTGTTGTTGTGCCCGGGTCAGTCGAACCATGTCCACGTCCCTTCCTCGGCCAGTCGCCTCCGCGACCGGCGCTCAGCCCGCGCACTCTCGCCGCGGATTCCCGCGGTGGCCGCTCCGCCACGATACACGCAGCATCCAGATTTTCTCATCATCTTAAGAATTCGCGTCGAACTCGCGTCATGACGGAATAGTTGCTTGGTACAAGCAGTTGCAGGCAGCACGCGATCCACGGAAGGAGGGTTCACATGACGGTCAACGACCCCGAGATGGTCGGCAGCCTGCACCGCGAGCTCATTCAGTTCGGCCGGATGATGCATCTGGTCAAGCAGAGCGGTGCCAGCGGCCACATCCCGAATGCCGCGATGCCGCTGCTGGCGCGACTGGTGCACGACGGTCCGATGCGATCCTCCGCCCTCGCCGAGATCGCCTGTCTCGATCCCTCCACGGTCAGCCGTCAGGTGGACGCGCTCGTCAAGAGCGGTTACGTCCGCCGCACGGCCGATCCCGCCGACGGGCGGGCGACCCTGCTGGAAGCGACCCGGGAGGGTCGCGAGGAACTCTCGGGCTATTCGGCCCGGGTCATCGACCTCCTGCGTGAACTGCTGGAGGACTGGACCACCGATCAGCTGGAAAGCCTGACGGTGTCGCTTCGCCGCCTCAACGAGGACGCGGCCTCAAGGCTTCCGAGCCTTCTCGACCGGATGCGGCACTCCGCCTCCGGTAAGGACGACTCGCCCACCGGCGGGTCACACGCGAAACAGGAGTACCACGTTCAGTGAGCGCTGAGGCACGACCGGGAGCAACCACCCCGGCCACCCCGACGGCCGCGCCCAAGACCGGGCCGGCCCCCGTGGATCACCACGAGTATCCGCCGCACCGTCAGGTGCTGACCATCATCGCCGGCCTGATGATGGGGATGTTCCTGGCCGCCCTCGACCAGACCATCGTCTCCACCTCGATCCGGACGATCGCCGACGACCTCGGCGGCCTGTCCATGCAGGCCTGGGCGACCACCGCCTACCTGATCACGTCCACCATCGCCACCCCGCTGTACGGGAAGCTCTCCGACATCTACGGGCGGCGACCGTTCTTCCTCACCGCGATCACCATCTTCATCATCGGCTCGGCGCTGTCGAGCGCGGCCACGTCGATGTACATGCTGGCGGGCTTCCGGGCCCTGCAGGGCATCGGTGCCGGCGGACTGTTCTCGCTGGCGCTGGCGATCATCGGCGACATCCTCGCGCCCCGTGAGCGCGCCAAGTACCAGGGCTACTTCCTGGCCGTCTTCGGCACGTCCAGCGTCCTCGGCCCGGTGATCGGCGGCTTCTTCGCCGACACGTCCTCGCTGCTCGGCGTCACCGGCTGGCGCTGGGTCTTCCTGGTCAACGTCCCGATCGGTCTGGTCGCCCTCTTCGTCGTATGGCGCAACCTGCACCTGTCGCACGAGCGAGTCAGCCACCGCATCGACTGGCAGGGCGCGCTGGCCCTGATGATCACCCTCGTGCCGTGGCTGATCCTGGCCGAGCAGGGCCGGGAGTGGGGTTGGACGTCGCTGGAGTCCCTGCTCGCCTTCGCCATCGGCCTGGTCGGCCTGGTGCTGTTCATCGTCGCCGAGCGGGCGGCCGGGCCCGAGGCTCTGCTGCCGACCCGTCTGTTCACGAACCGGGCGATCGGCATCCCGCTCGCGCTCGGCGCCCTCATCGGTCTGGGCATGTTCGGCGCGATGATCGTGCTGCCGCTGTGGATGCAGATCGTGCACGGTGCCAGCCCGATGAAGTCCGGGCTGCTGATGATCCCGCTCACCGCAGGCATCATGACCGGGTCGATCATCTCCGGTCAGCTGATCTCGCGGACCGGCCGGTACAAGGCGTTCCCGATCATCGGCACCGGTCTGATGACAGTCGGCGCCCTGCTGTTCACTCGGCTGGGAGTCGACACCAGCATGGTCTACGTCAGTGTCGCGATGGTGGTCTTCGGTCTCGGTCTCGGCTTCAACATGCAGCCGCTGACCCTGGCCGTCCAGAACGCCGCGGACCGCCGGGACATGGGGATCGCCACCTCGGCGGCGACCTTCTTCCGGCAGATGGGCGGCACGCTCGGCGTGGCGGTGTTCCTGTCGATCCTGTTCTCCACGGTCACCGACAAGATCGCGGACGCCTTCAAGGCCGCCGCGGCCACCCCGCAGTTCCAGGCCGCCCTGCACGACCCGGCCGTGCTGGCCAACCCGACCAACCGGCAGCTGCTGACGGCGATGCAGAGCGGTGGTGCCGGCGACAGCGGAGTGCTCTCGGACTCGTCCTTCCTGGCCCAACTCGACCCGCGACTCGCCCACCCGTTCCTGGTCGGGTTCTCGGATTCGATCAGCCTCGTGCTGATGGTCGCCAGCGGCATCCTGGCGGTGACCTTCGTGCTGATGTGGTTCATCCCGGAGCGCCGGCTGGCCAGTCGGGCGGACGATCGTCCTTCTGCCACCGAATCTCTCGGCTGACCCACCGCTGAGGCGGACACCGCGCCCGCGTCGGTACGGCTTCCACGGCCGTGCCGGCGCGGGCGCCGTATTGTGGATCGATGCAGCCAGTTCTGGAGGTGCTGACCGCGCTCGACGCGGCGGGGGTGAAGTACGTCATCGTGGGAGGCGTGGCCGTCGTGCTGCAGGGCCATCCCCGCATGACGGTGGATCTCGACCTCGTGCTGGATCTGGACGTCGAGAACGCCCGGCTGGCGGTCGAGACCCTCACCACGCTCGGCATGCGACCGCGGCTGCCAGTGGACGCGGCGTCCTTCTACGACGCGAAGACGCGCGAATCGTGGGTGTTGGAGCGCAACCTCATCGCGTTCACGATGTACCACCCGAGGAACCCGCTGATCGAGGTCGACCTGATCGCCTCGTCCCCGCTGGACTACGAGCAGTTGCGAGCGGATGCGGACGTGATGGAACTGGCCGGGTTGAAGGTCCCGGTGGCCTCGCGAGCCCACCTCATCGAGCTCAAGCGGGTCTCCTCCCGCCGTCAGGATCTCGCCGACATCGAAGTACTCGAACGGCTGCAGGGATTGGCGAATGAGGCGTCAGGAGACACAATGGAGCCCGGGCGCAAAGCCAGGACTCCTCCTGGGGAAACCTTGTGAAGGAACGTCGCATTGCCTTGTCAGCCGGGGGGCGGGCTAGCAGTCTGGCTTGCGGATGACGCAGTGGGGGGACGATGTCGGGGATCGGCGAAGGGAATCACGTGGTCGACTGGTCGGGCAGTTCAGACTCGCCTGAGACGATCGAGCGACGCGCCCATTGGACTCCGTCGCAACGCCTGGCCTGGCTGGAGGGCAGCATCGTCTTCGCCGCCACTGCCGGCCTTCTTCGGGCCGAGTGGCGGGCGCGCCAGCAGCGCTCGGATCAGTGGGCCCGCCAGGCGGGCCTGGCCTGACCGCACCTCAGAAGCCCTCCCGCTGACGCCCGTCGCCCGGAAGCCGTACCGTGCCGGCACCTGATCGCGGCCCCACGAATCGTCGTGCTGACGTCCGTCGTTCAGAAGCCGTACCGCGCTGGCACCTCATCGCGCCTCACGAATCGTCGTGCTGACGTCCGTCGCTCAGAAGCCGTATCGCGCCGGAATCCGGCCCGGGCCGGCCGCCATCGAGAGCGGGACGCCGTTCGCGGGGTCGTAGAACAGGACGGCCCAGTCGTAGGCCTGTCCGGTCCGGTCGAACTGCGGATGGATCTCCCCGGTCACGGCGACCGCCCATACCTCTCGACCGGACGCCCGGCCACCGCCGTCGGCCTCCTCCCCCACCCGCGAGTAGTCCACGAGCTTGGCGGTCGCGCTGTCGACCCGGACGAGTTCGGCGTGGTCCGCGAGCGCCCGCTCCTCGGCCTGGTCGGCCGTCGCAAGCCGCACACCGATGTCGTCGCCGGCGGTTCGCGGCGGAGCCAGTTCGGCGAGCAGACGGTGAGGGCTGACGGGATCGGCGCGCCCCACGGCGAGACCCACGAACAACAGGGTGCCGACGATGATCATCGCGGCGGCGAGGACGGGCCCGGCGATTCTCCCCGGCCGGACGACTCCGCCAGCGCGGACGAGACGGGCCTGACCGGCCTGACCGGCGAATCTGACGTCCATCCCGCACTCCCCGCTGGCGGAAGCTCTTCCTCCACGTGTTTCCGGTTCTACGTCCGGCATCGCGGCATGTCAAGGAATCCGGCGATAAGGCCCGCGGCCCTGCCTTTGCGTGTCTCGTGCGGTCTTTGTCGCGAAGAAGTCGGAATGGTCTAAGTCGGACCAGTCGACGTCCGAAGGATTAGGCCATTCGGGTAGCCCGCATATACCGATTGCGTCTCAGCGTGGTCATTCCCTTCCATCTTCCGGCCGGATGCGCTCAGATATTCGTCTGGCGGACGAAGAGGTCGGCCGCATGACATCAGGACCCAGCCATGACCGAGACCCTGGAACTGCGAATAGATTCCGAGCGCTTCGTCTGCGAGGTGTGCCATCGCTCCGACGAGGGTTGCGACGATCTCGTCTGTCACGGCCTCGACACGGACTAGGCCGACACGGACTGGGCTGACACGGCACCGCTGGCCGAGTTTCAGGTCGGAGAGACCAGATCTCGCACGGTCAGCAGTTCCAGGGAGTCGACGATGCGATAGGCGTCGCCGTCGACGGGCACCATGTGCGGCACGACGATGACGTGGGCTCCGGCCGCCAGGGCCGCCGCCGCACCCGTCGGTGAATCCTCGATCGCGGTGGTGCCGGCGGGGCTCACCCCGAGTTCGCGCATGGCGAGTTCATAGGCGTCCGGGAACGGTTTGCCGCGCTCGACCCGGTCTCCGGAGACCACCGAGGCGAACGTCCCCTCGGGAAAGCCGGCGACCAGCGCCCCCGCCATCCGTGCCCAGCTCATCGTGACGAGGGCCTGCGGAATGCCGGCCGCACCGATCTCGGCGATCAGCTCCCGGGCGCCGGGGCGCCACGGGAGATCCTGGCCCACCGATTCGACGACGACATCCAGCAGCCGGTGGATGATCTCCTCCCCGGACAGGTCGACCCCGCCGACCCGCTGCAGGTAGCCGGCGGCATAGTGCAGATCCTTGCCGACGAGGTGATGGCTGTCCTCCAGGCGCCAGGTGCCGCCGTGACCGGCGACGAGCGCATGTTCGGCCTCGATCCAGTTCGGCTCGGTGTCCACGATCGTGCCGTCCATGTCCCACAGGACGGCAGTGGGCAGCCGATCGGCGGCGTCCGCCCCGGGCGTCCGATTGATCTCGAGGTCACTCACGCGCCAGAGTCTGGCATGACGTCCGCACTCGCCACGCATCTCACCGGCGGCGGGCGTTGCGTCCACGTGCGGACGCCCGGGCCAGCCGGAAGGCGCACGCTCGTGCGCGGCGGATCGCGATCGCCGGCCACGTCGACCAGGATGCCTGCTGCGGGAACGCGGCTTTCGGGTGGTTCGACGGCCCCGCGATCGATCGGCCGGATCTCATCTGCCAGGCTCGGAACCACCTGCCCGTCTGAATGAGGAGCCGCAGTGATCATCGGAGTGCCCAAGGAAATCAAGGACAACGAGAACCGAGTCTCCGTGCAGCCCGACGGTGCCGCAGATCTCGTCCACGCGGGGCACACTGTGCTCGTCGAGGCGGGCGCCGGAACCGGTTCGCGCTTCACCGACGAACAGTTCACCGCGGCCGGAGCCACCGTCGTCCCGGATGCGGACGCCGTCTTCGCCCAGGCCGAGCTGATCGTCAAGGTGAAGGAGCCGATTCCGAGCGAGTACCACCGCTTCCGCGTCGGGCAGCAACTGTTCACGTATCTCCACCTGGCCGCGGACCGGGGACTGACCGAGTTCCTCACGGAGCGCAAGATCGACTCGATCGCCTACGAGACGGTGCAGACGCCCGATCGCAAGCTTCCGCTGCTGACGCCGATGAGCGAGGTCGCCGGACGGATGGCCGTCCAGGCTGCCGCCCATCACCTCGAGAGCCCGGCGGGCGGAGCCGGCCTGCTCCTGGGCGGTGTGCCGGGGACGCCGGCCGCGAAGGTGACCATCATCGGTGGCGGCGTGTCGGGCACCGAGGCGGCCAAGATCGCCCTCGGCATGCGGGCGATCGTCCGGGTACTCGACACCAATCCCACCAGGCTCGCCTACCTGTCCGACATCTCGGACGGCCGGCTGGATCTGATCGTGCCCAACCGGGCTCGCCTGGCCGCCTATGTGGCCGAGTCGGACGTCCTGATCGGGGCCGTCCTCGTGCCGGGGAAGAAGGCACCGAAGCTGGTCAGCCGGGAGATGATCGCCAGCATGCGGCCCGGCAGCGTGGCGGTGGACATCGCCATCGACCAGGGCGGCTGCTTCGAGACGTCCCGGCCCACCACGCATTCCGATCCGGTCTACGTCGAGGAAGGCGTCATCCACTACTGCGTGGCGAACATCCCGGGCGCGGTGGCGCGCACGTCCACGCTCGCGCTGACCTCGGCCACGCAGCCGTACCTGATGCGGGTGGCGGAGAACGGGATCCGCGGAGCGGCTCAGAAGGACCCGGCGCTCTTCGCCGGACTGTCGACGCTGGGCGGTTTCCTGGTCTGCGAGCCCGTCGCCGAGGCCCATGAGCTGACCTACACCGACCCGGTGAGCGTCCTCACCGATCCCTCCGCGCTCCCGCGGTAGGCGCCGTCGCCGTCCTCACAGTCCGGCCGCCTCGCTGTCTGCGGACCGGCCGGTTATGGATCGACTGACCCAGCTGTGGGCCGACTGACCACAGATCGCTGGTCAGTCGGCCCACAGGTGGTCAACGGATGCTTTGGCGGTTCGGATCAGTCACAGTCGAGGCCGCGGCAGATGGTCTCGTCGCATCCGCTGTCGAAGCCGTGGCATACGCCGCAGACCTTGTACGCGCGCGAAGTGAGGGTGACGTCGAAGTCGGAGACGATGTCGGAGAACTGCACGGTCGGTCGCTCGACCAGGGTGGCGCTCATGATCCTTTTCCTGGAGAACGTGGCCCGGGGTTCGAACCACTCGTATAGCCATTCTTTACCCAGGTGGGCACGAGATCGGTCATGAACCGCCGGATCCTCATAGGGCTTTCACAAATCCGTTGCCTGGCTGTGACAGCGCTTCATACCTGTCACATCCCGGCGGAGTCTCAGCTGGGCTGGCGGTACCGGATCTGCTCCTGCTGCAAGGCGGTGACGTAGCTGTACCGGTCGTAGTCGCCGCGATCGATCGACTCGCCGACGGCCAGTCGTCCGCGGACTTCATCGATCGAGTCAAAGCCCTTGCGCGACATCCAGTCTCGCAGACCGTCGAGAAGCACGGCGGCGTGCCCCGGGCCGTTGCGCAGCATCGCGGAGGCGGTCATCACGACATCGGCACCGGCCAGCAGGTAGCTGATCACGTCGTCGGCGGTCTCCACCCCACTGGTGGCGGCCAGGGACGCGCGCACCTGGCCGCGCAACAACGCGATCCAGGTCTGCGGCAACAGACGTTCACTGGACGAGGACAAGGAGATCCTCGGCGTCACCGTGATCGCCTCGATGTCGATGTCCGGCTGTAGGAAGCGATTGAAGAGCACCAGCCCGTCGGCACCCGCCTGATCCAGAGCGAGAGCCATCGCTCCGAACGAGGAGAAGTACGGCGACAGCTTGACCGCGATCGGCACGTTCACCGAGTGCTTGAGCAGCGTGAGCAATTCGAGGTGGTACTCCTCGACGTCCGCCCCGGCGATGTCCAGCGCGGGCAGGGCGTAGATGTTGAGCTCGATCGCGGCCGCGCCGGCGTCGATCATCCGTTGCGCGGACTGCACCCAGAAACCGGGAGTGGCACCGTTGAGCGCGCCGATGATCGGAATGTCCACCGCGTTCGCGGCACGCTCGATCTGGCGCAGGTAGCTCTCGGTCGGGGCGTCACCGTCCTCCCCCACGTCGGCGGAGGAGCCGAAGATGCGCCGGGCGGTGTCCGCCAGGACGGAATCGACGACCTCCTGACGTCGGATCACCTCTTCGAACATCGAGTTCATCACCAGCGCGGAGCAGCCGGCGTCGGCCAGCGCCTTGACCGCGTCGATGTCCTGCCCCAGAGGCGAGGCCGAGGCCACCAGCGGGTTGGGCAGAGACAGGCCGAGGTAGGTCGTCTGAAGATCCATCATTGGTCCCTTCACCGTGACTGAAGTTCCATCATGTCCGGTCCGAGACGGTCGACGTCCGCGCGCTGGCCCGTCCACGATGGATTTCCCACTGAGTTACCGAGCCGGACGGAGGATTTCTCACTGGGCTGACAACGGGCCATTCCGCGCCGCTGCCGGTGTTGGGCATCCCGTGACATAGGCTGCTCTGGTTCATGGCGGCAGTGACATCAGGGCAACGGGAGGCGGCAGGAGCGTGGCGAGCGAACCGCAGCTGAATCGTCCGATCGCACTGGCGGCCTTCGAGGGCTGGAGCGACGCGGGCGACGCGGCCACGGGTGTGATCGAGCACCTCCACGAGGTCTGGGATGCCCAGCCCCTCGCCGAGCTCGACCCGGAGGAGTATCACGACTTCCAGGTCACCCGCCCGCACACCGGCCTGGATTCCGATGGCCAGCGGGTGATCACCTGGCCGACGACGCGGCTGTACTGGGCTCGTCCGAAAGGGATGGAACGCGACGTCATCCTGGTGCACGGCATCGAGCCGTCGATGCGGTGGCGCCACTACACCGAGGATTTGCTGGGCCACCTCGCCAGGCAACAGGCGGAGACGCTGATCACGCTGGGCGCGCTGCTGGCCGACGTCCCGCACACCCGGCCGATCCCGGTGACGAGCACGTCGGACGATCCGGTGCTGCTGGAGCGGCTGGCCCTGCAGCGCTCGACCTACGAGGGGCCGGTGGGCATTGCCGGTGTGCTCGGCGAGGCGGCGGCCCTGCGCGGCCTGCCGGTGTTGTCGCTGTGGGCGGCCGTACCCCACTACGTCGGTCAGCCGCCGTCGCCGAAGGCCCTGCTCGCCCTGCTCAACCGGATCGAAGAGGTGCTGGACGTCTCTCTCCCGATGGGCGACCTGGCCGAAGAGGCCCAGGCGTGGGAGCACGGCGTCGACGAACTGGCCGGCCAGGACGAGGAGATCGCCGCTTACGTCAAGCAGCTCGAGGAGGCCCAGGACACCGCCGACCTGCCCGAGGCCTCCGGCGAGGCGATCGCGCGGGAGTTCGAGCGGTACCTCCGCCGCCGCGGCGACGAGGGTGGCAACAAGCCCACCCCGTAGGCCGTCGATGCCGCCGCGGCCGGTCGCCCGTCACGCCGCTGGCGGTAGGTCCGGTTCCGGCTCGTTGTCGTTGCCGGACGACTGACCGCGGCGCTGCTCGGTCTCCCGGCGCCTGAGGTCGGCCTCCCATTCCTTCAGCAGCTGCTCGTGCTCGTCATTGCTGCGCTGGAGCTGGCGGAGGAACTCCGGATCGTCGTCGGGACCACGCGGGGCGCGCGGACGTTCGTACTCCGGGAATCCTGCGGTGGCGCCGGACGGCCACGCCACGCTCGGACGCCGTTCGGGTTGCGGCCGGCCCGCCACCAGCCAGGCGATCGAGCCGATGATCGGCAGGAAGATGATCAGCAGAATCCACATGGCCTTGTCGAGATTGCGCACCCGCCACGAGTCGGTCTGAATGCAGTCGATCAGACAGAAGATGACGAGCGCGAGCTCGATGACGAATGGTAGATATCGGATCATGTGCTCCCCCGAGCGGCCGTGCTTGAAACGGGCCCCCGCGATTGGCCCCTCTCGACGGTAGGACAGGGGCTCGCTCACTGTGAGGGCATGGAACCTGGATCGCCCGAACAGCCCCATCTCAACACCCTGATCCGACCAGGAACGTGCGCGCTGACCGGATATGGGCCGAGTGGCCGGCGATCGCTGGTCGCTCGGCCGACAACTGGCTGCTCAGCGGATAGCTGGTCGCCCGGCGGGTGAGTGGCCAAACCGGGAGCGGGTCAGAAACGGATGCCGAGGATCGCGTTGACCGCGCGCGACAGGAGGCCGGGGGCGCCTTCGGTGAAGTCGCTGCCGTCGGCGGCCAGGCTCCGGGCACACCAGTCGTCGACCGCGGCCAGGGCGGCGGCGGCGTTGAGGTCGTCGCTGATCGCGGCCCGGATCGCGGCGATCGTGGCGTCGGCGGCCGGGCCGCCGTCGCGGGACATCGCCGAGCGCCAGGTCTCCAGCCGGTCGACCGCGTCGGCGAGCACCTGGTCGGTCCACATCCAGTCGCTGCGGTAGTGGTGGGCCAGGATGGCCAGCCGGATCGCCATCGGGTCCACGCCCTCGGCACGCAGCACCGACACCTTCACCAGGTTGCCCTTGGACTTGCTCATCTTCTCGCCATGCAGGCCGACCATGCCGGTGTGGGCGTAGACCCGGGCGTAGGGCGGCCCCACCAGCACGTTGGCGTGCGAGACGCCCATCTCGTGGTGCGGGAAGATCAGGTCCGATCCGCCGCCGTTGACCGAGAACGGATGATCCAGGTTGGCCAGCGCGATCGCCGTGCACTCGATGTGCCAGCCCGGCCGGCCCTGACCGAGGCTGCCCCCGTCCCAGTAGGGCTCGCCCTCGCGGCGGCCGCGCCACAGCAGCGGGTCGAGAGCGTTCTTCTTGCCCGCCCGTTCCGGGTCGCCACCGCGCTCGGCGAACAGCGCCAGCATGACCTCGTGCGAGTAGCCCGAGACCGCACCGAACTCGGGGTCGGCGTCGATACAGAAATAGACGTCCTCGGCCCCGGCCACTCCCTCCGGATCGGTCACCGGCACCCGGTAGGCCGCGCCCCTGGCCTCCAGCGCCTGGACAGCGTCGACCACGAGCGGCACCGTCTCGACCGCGCCGAGATAGACCTCGGGCGGGATGACTCCCAGCGCCGTCATGTCCTCGCCGAAGAGGGCGATCTCGCGGGCCGCGAGCTGTTGCCAGGTCACCCCGGTGGCGGCCGCTCGCTCCAGCAGCGGATCGTCGACGTCGGTGATGTTCTGGACGTAACGCACCTGCTTGCCGGCATCCCGCCAGGCGCGGTTCAGCAGGTCGAAGGCGACATAGGTGGACGCGTGACCCATGTGGGTCGCGTCATAGGGCGTGATGCCGCAGACGTAGAGCCCCGCCCGCTCGCCGGGAGCCGACTCCAGCAGCCGCCCGGTGGCGGTGTCGTGGAGCAGCACCGGGCCGACGTGGCCGGGGACGACGGGAACCTGCGGGCTCGGCCAGACGATCACCGCCACAGCGTAACTGCTGGCCGGCGATGGCTCAGAACGCCGGCCACGGGATCGCCGGGGCGTGCCCGCCGGGACCCGGAAAGCGCTTGGCCCGCAGCAGAGTGCGGCACCGGCGCCGAGTGGCGTCCACTTCGTCCTCGTCGAGGAGGTCGGCCAGCGTGGCCCGCCCCTCTCCGTGCAGGCCGGCCTCGACCCGCTCGACCGCGGCCAGAAGCCGGGGCGGAACCGGTTCGCCGACCCAGCCCCACAGCACGGTGCGCAGCTTCGGCTCGACGTTGAAGGTCAGCCCGTGGTCGACTCCGGCCAGGCGGCCCTCACCCCGGTCGACGACGTGGCCGCCTTTGCGGTCGGCGTTGTTGGCGAGCACGTCCAAGACGGCCATCGCGGCCAGCCGGGGGTCGTCGGCGTGGCACAGCACCACGATCGACCGATCGTCCCGGGCCCGCAGCACCACCCGCCATCCCTCCGGGACGTCGCGTGGCGCGCACACGTCGATCACCCCGGCCCCCAGCTCGTGCACGTCGGCGGGCTCGGGACCGACCCACAGCTGCAGGCTGCCGGGGCCGAACGGCCCCTCCCGCAGCACCGTCGGCGGCACGACGTCGAGACCGGCCAGCGTGGCCAGCCGGTAGGTGGCGACCTCACGGCGGTACAGCGTCTCGGACGGGAAATCCCACAGTGGACGCTCGCCGGAGACCGGCTTGTAGATGGCCGCGCCAGCCCGGACGCCGTCCACCAGCAGCGACACGAAAAGCGTGACGTTGGAC
>JBDIAG010000011.1:0-19505 GCA_039812305.1 Actinomycetales bacterium
CGTCCGGGTGATCATGCCCGCGGTCTCGAACCACGTCCTGGCCGACTGGGTCGCCCGCGGCTACTTCACCGAGCTGCTCACCGCCGGGGTGCGGATCTTCCGCTACCGCGACGCGATGGTGCACGCGAAGACGGTGACCGTGGACGGGCAGTGGTGCTCGATCGGTACCGCCAACATCGACCGGCTCTCACTGGCGGGCAACTTCGAGGTCAACCTCGGCATCTACGACCCGGCCCAGGCCACGCACCTGGAGCGGGTGTTCCAGACCGACTTGAACAATTGCGACGAACTGACCATGGACGAGTGGGAGAGCCGGGGGCCGCTGACCCGGTTCAGCGAACGGGTTCTCGCCCCCTGGCATCCGTTCTTCTGAGTGCGGTCGACCGCGCCGGTGGAAGTGCCCCGAATCGCGGCGGGCGTGGCGGTGGGGCGCGCCCGCGGCGACTACTGTTGAGCTGTGTCCCCCAGCCGAAGCGTCGCACTCGTCACCCTCGGTTGCGCCCGCAACGAGGTGGACTCCTCCGAGCTTGCCGGGCGTCTGGCCGCCGCGGGCTGGAGCCTGGTGGAGGACGCCGCCGAGGCCGACGTGGCGGTGGTCAACACCTGCGGCTTCGTCGAGCAGGCGAAGAAGGACTCGGTGGACGCGTTGCTGGAGGCCGCCGATCTCAAGGACGAGGCCAGCCAGGCGAGGACGAAGGCGGTGGTCGCGGTCGGGTGCCTGGCCGAGCGCTACGGCACCCAGCTGGCCGACTCCCTCCCGGAGGCGGACGCCGTTCTCGGCTTCGACTCCTACCCCGAGCTCGCCCAGCACCTGGAGGACATCCTCAGCGGCCACCGGCCGGCCAGCCACGTTCCGCGGGACCGTCGCCGGCTGCTGCCGGTCAGCCCGGTGGCGCGTCAGCAGGCTCGCCGGGACGGGCACAGCGTTCCCGGCCACGAGGATCTGCCCGCGGGGCTCGCACCTGCCAGCGGGCCGCCGGTTCTGCGCCGCCTGCTGGACGGACGACCGTGGGCACCACTCAAGCTGGCGTCGGGCTGTGACCGCCGGTGCTCGTTCTGCGCCATCCCGGCGTTCCGCGGCGCGTTCCTGTCGCGTCCGCCCGAGGAGGTGCTCACCGAGGCGCGCTGGCTGGCCGAGCAGGGCGTCAAGGAACTGTTCCTGGTCAGCGAGAACACCACCTCCTACGGCAAGGATCTCGCCGACCTGCGAGCCCTCGAAGGCCTGCTGCCCCGCCTGGCCGAGGTGGATGGCATCGAGCGGATCAGGGTCTCCTACCTGCAGCCCGCGGAGATCCGTCCGGGGCTGATCGAGGCCATCGGCGGCACCCCGAAGGTCGCCGCCTATTTCGACCTGTCCTTCCAGCACGCCAGCGCCGGCGTGCTGCGCCGGATGCGGCGTTTCGGCGACCCCGAGTCCTTCCTCGGTCTGGTGCGCCGGGTGCGTGAGATCGCTCCGACCGCGGGGATCCGGTCCAACGTCATCGTCGGCTTCCCGGGTGAGACCGAGGCCGACCTGGCGGATCTGCATGGCTTCCTCTGCGAGGCCATGCTCGACGTCGTCGGTGTCTTCGGCTATTCGGATGAAGACGGAACCGAGGCCACGGGCCTCGACGGCCATCTCGAGCCGGAGGAGATCGACGACCGGCTGGCCCGCACCACCGACCTGGTCGAGCAGCTGACGTCGGAGCGGGCGCAGGCTCGCATCGGCGAGCGGATCGAGGTCCTGGTGGAAGGCCACGAGGACGGGCTCGCCTGGGGCCGCGGGGCCCATCAGGGCCCGGATGTCGACGGCATCACCACCATCGAGGCCGGATCCCATCTGTTCGATCCTGACCGAGAAGCCGAGATCGGTTCGTTCCTGCGCTGCGTGGTGAACGGATCCGAGGGCGTCGACCTGATCGCGAGGCCGGCATGACCACGACCGCCCGTCCCAGCAACCTCAATCTGCCCAACGCGCTGACGGTGGCGCGGATCATCCTCGTGCCGATCTTCGCCTGGTTGCTCCTCCAGGAGGGCGGGACGCACCCCGGCTGGCGCTGGGCCGCCTTCCTGCTGTTCGTGCTGGCGATCTTCACCGACCGGCTGGACGGTCAGATCGCCCGGTCTCGCAATCTCATCACCGACTTCGGGAAGATCGCCGACCCGATCGCCGACAAGGCGCTGATCGGAGCGGCGCTGATCGGGCTGTCCATGATCGGGCAGGTCTGGTGGTGGGTGACGATACTCATCCTGATCCGGGAACTCGGGATCACGGCCTTGCGCTTCGTCGTCATCCGGTACGGCGTGATGGCAGCCTCCCGGGGAGGCAAGCTGAAGACGGTGCTGCAGGCGGTCGCGATCGGGATGTACATCGCTCCGGTGGAGCACTACCTGGGGCTGTGGACGTGGCTGGCGGGCCTGGTGATGTTCGTCGCGCTGGTGGTGACCCTGGTGACCGGCGGTGACTACGTGATGAAGGCGGCTGCGCTACGGCGTTCCGCTCGCAGGCCCCGGCGCGTGGAGTGAGGGTGCCGGCCGACCGGCGGTTCGGGGCCGGCGGTTCCTGCCGTCGAGACCGGCGGAGGCGGTGGCGGTCGCGGAACAACCGGTGTGGCTCGGGGGTTGTTGCTTCTACGGCGGCGATCAGGCCCGCGAATCGCGGGCGGCGTCCACGAGCGGTCTCGGTGTCGGTCGCACCGGGCTGACCTGATCGAGTTGCCGCAAGTGGACATGCTGGGGGTATCCGCGACCAAGCCGGGTCGGTCGGGGTACCGTTGTGTCTGTCGCTTCGGGCTCTATCGTGGTTGTCTGGAGTTCTCTACATCGGTGGCTGTCGACGGAAGGGAGGCCTGAACGATGGTGGTGCTGCGACGTGAGATCGGGGACGTGCTGCGCGGCAACCGGCACCGTCAAGGCCGGACCCTGCGGGAGGTCTCCAAGCAAGCCCGCGTCTCCCTGGGCTATCTCTCCGAAGTGGAACGTGGCCAGAAGGAAGCGTCCTCGGAGTTGCTCAACTCCATCTGCGAGGCGCTGGAGGTACCTCTCTCCGTGGTGTTGCGGGAAGTGAGCGACCGAGTGGCGATCGCCGAGGGGGTTGCCGTACCCGACACCATCCCGGTCGAGATCAGCGATCAGGTCACCAGCGATCTCGTCGGTGTCGCCTGAGGCCAGATGGCGCTGTTCGGTCCGAAACAACCAGGGGACTCGAATGTGCCTGCCCATGACGTCGACCCGTCGCTGCCGCCGCTGACCTTGACGGCGGCCAACGACCTCATTCTGATGACCGTGGACGAGTTCACCCGCCAGGGGCGAGCCTGCCACTACGACGACACCGGTTCGGTGGTCAGCGACGGCCATGCCTACGGGTTGCAGCGGCTGGCCCGGCAGGTGTCGGCCCTCCCGCGTTCGGCCTGGGGCGATCTGGTTGCGCGACATGTCGGACATCTGCTGGCCGAGGAGGACCGGGAGCCCGAATCGTTGCGGGCCGCCAAGGCGCTGCTGATGCCGCAGTTGCTTCCGCAGGCGCACCTGCCGGACCCACTCCCTCATCATGCCCGGCAGGTGTTGCCCGGTGTGGCCGCGGTGATCGTGCTGGACGATCTCGAGCGCGTCAGCGATCCGCTGCCGGAGCCGACGATCGAGCGCTACGGCGGCTGGGCGTCGGTGCTGGATCAGGCCAAGGAGAACCTGAGACACCTGCCGCTGCCGGCGATCCGCGACATCACCGCGGACGAGGACCGCGACGACGCCACCATCCACATTCTTCGGTACGAGGACTACTTCGGCGCCGCGCGCGTGCTCGTGCAGACCGAGATCCTGGCCGAGATCGGCGTCGAGGCACCTCCGAACGGTGTCCTGGTGGCGGTGCCGAACCGGCATGTGCTCGCCTTCCACATCGTGCGGGGCGAGGGCGTGGTGCCGGCGCTGCGGCAGCTCATCCGGATCGCCGACCGCGAGTTTCACAGCCAGCCGGGCGCGATCTCGCCGCACGTCTTCTTCTGGACCTTGGACAGCCTCCCGCAGCAGGTGACCGCCGTCGATGCCGACGGCTCGCTGGGCATCGTCGTGACCGGCCCGCTCAAGCGGGTGTTCACCAGGCTGGGCCTGGTGCCGGAGTAGCCCGGGGCCGGAGTAGACCGGTGCCGGAGTAGACCGGGCGGGTGGCTCGCCGGTCATCGGCGAAGTCGCATCCCTTTCGGCGTGGTGTGGAATCCGTTGTTTCGCAAGGCCTCCTGAATCGGGTGCGGGGAACCGAGAAGCGGCTGGCCGTCCACGGTGGTGATCGTCAAGCCGGACAGCCGGCCGGTGCGAACGACCTCGGCCAGAGCCTGGGCGGCCACCTCGAGCGCGGCCGCGTCATCGGTGAAGGTGAGCAGTGTCCTGGCTCCGCGCTCGGCATAGACGAGCAGTTCGCCGTCCCGGATGACGACCAGGGCGCCGGCGCGTCGGGCGGGTCGATGCCCCTCGCCGCGGGCTGCCGGCCACGGCAGGGCGGCGCCGAAGACGTTGGCCGGGTCGCAGGCGGCCAGCACGAGCGTGCGGCTGTCGGGCGTGCCGGCGCGCAGCCGATCCACCGCGGGAGCCGTCGCGAACTGGCTGGCGCCCAACCCTTCGACGAAATAGCCGCGACGTACCCGACCGGCCTCCTCGAGCTGGGTGAGCACCCGGTAGGGCCGGGCGAAGCCTCCCGGGGCCTCCTCGGCCATCACCGACCCGCGGGTGAGCACCCCGTAGCGGTCCAGCAGGATCTCGGCCTCGAGTGCCGCGCGAGCGGTCGGATCCGGGTCGGGAGACTCCAGGGCGGACCATCGGCCCGCCATCCGCGAGTCGGTGGCGATTCTGGAGACCTGGGCGGCACGCAGCTGTGCCTGCTGGACGGCGGCCAGGCGCGGCCGCCGGCCGTACCGGGCTCGCGGAACCGACCGGGCGGCCCGATGCGTGCTGCGGCCGGTGCCGACCAGCGCCCGTAGGGGGGCGAAGGTGTCGCCGGTCAGCTTGCCTTCCCAGACGAGGTCCCAGACGGCTTCGGCGATGCTCGCCTCGTCGGCCCGCACCTGCGCCAGCACCGCCTCGACGATCTGACGGAAGAAGAAGCCGCCACCGGGCCGCAGCAGGCCGAGCACGGCGTCGTGCACCGGACGCTGCTCCGGCGCGGGTTCGGGCAGGCGCATGGTGAGCGTCGCCGAGTCGGCCAGATGCAGGCTGACCCATCCGTCGTCGGTGGCCAGCCGGGCGTGGCCGGCCCAGATCAGTTCTCCGGACGACGTCAGCTCGTCGAGCAGGCCGGGGGAGTAGTCGGCTACCCGGGCCGGGAGGACCAGGGTCTCCCAGGCGCTGGCCGGCAGGGCCAGCCCGGCCAGCTGTTCGACGGCCCGCACCACCCCGTCCAGGCCGCGCAGCGGGCGGGTCAGCTGCTGCCAGGCCGGGACGAACCGAGCCAGCTCTCGCTGGGCGACGGGTTCGACCTCGGCTCGCAACGCTGCCAGGGAACGGCGACGCAGGAGTCGCAGCACTTCCTGGTGGCAGTACTGGGGGCCGTCCGCCGAGGCCTCGGCCGCCAGGTCCTCCGCCGACGTCGCCTCCGGCGGGCGGGCCACGAGCAGGCCGCGGTTCTGCGCCGGCAGCAGCTGCCCATACGCCAGGCGGCCGGCGGACCGCAGCTTCTCCGCGCTCTGTCGCACCGGCGCCACCCCGACGCCCCAGCGGGCGGCCAGGTGTTCGGGTGTGAAACCGACCCGCCACCGGGAGTGCCGGGCGACCAGTTCGGTCAGCGGATCGTCCACGACCTCGGTGAACGCGACCGGCAGCCCGACCGGCAGCGCCGTGCCCAGCGCATCACGCAGCCGGCCCGCGTCCTCGGCCGCGGCCAGCATCGGCTGGCCGCCGATCCGGACCCGGATGGCTCGCCGGGCGTCGACGAGACTCGCCGCCCAGTCGGCGGCGCTGTCGGGTTGCCGGCAGCGTTCTCGCAGTTCGACGGCGGAGAGCGGCCCGAGCAGGCGCAGCAGATCGCTGACCTCGTCGGGCGAACGGGCCTGACGAGACTCGGCCAGCCGCTGCAGCTCCCGATGCGTGGAGTGGACGACCTCCGGATCCAGCAGATCCGCGAGCTGGGCCGTGTCAGTGGTGCCGAGCAACTCGGCGAGCAGCTCCGGATCCAGCGCCAGGGCCGCCGCCCGTCGCTCGGCCAGCGGTGAATCCCCCTCGTAGAGGAACTGCGCCACATAGCCGAAGAGCAAGGATCTGGCGAAGGCCGAAGGCTGCTCGCCGGAGATCTCGATCACCCGGACCCGGCCGGAGGCCAGATCGGCGAGCAGCGACTGCAGCGCCGGAACGTCGAAGACGTCGGACAGGCACTCCCGGACGGCCTCCAGCACGATCGGGAAGGACGGGTAGTTGGCCGCCACCTCGAGCAGCTGCGCCGAACGCTGGCGCTGCTGCCACAGCGGCGAACGGCGATCCGGACGGCGCCGCGGCAGCAGCAGGGCTCTGGCGGCGCACTCCCGGAACCGGGATGCGAAGAGCGCCGACCCACCGAGTTCCTGGGTGACCCGTTCCACGATCTCCTCCGCCGGCACCAGGACCGCCGCCGTCAGGCCGGCCCCGGGATCGGCGTCCCCGACATCGAGATCGGTATCCGGCAGCCGCAGGACGATGCCGTCGTCGGCTGCCATCGCCTGGACGTCGACGCCGTGTTCGGCGCGCATCACCGCCGAGATCGCCAGGGCCCACGGGGCGTGCACGGTGCGGCCGAAGGGGGAGTGGATGACCACTCGCCAGTCGCCGAGCTCGTCGCGGAAGCGCTCGATCACGATCGTCCGGTCGTCGGGGATCCGCCCGGTGCGGGCCTGCTCGTCGAGGTAGGCGAGCAGGTTGTCCGCGGCCCAGGCGTCCAGACCGGCCTCGGTCAGCCGCTGGCGGGCGGTCGCCGCATCGACCGCGCCGATCTCGCGAAGGAAGGCGCCCACGGCCTGGCCGAGTTCGTAGGGACGACCGGGCTGGTCGCCGTGCCAGAACGGCAACCGCCCGGGGCGCCCCGGGGCGGGAACCACCAGGACCTGGTCGTGCGTGATGTCGACGATCTGCCAGGTGGACGCGCCGAGGGTGAAGCAGTCGCCGACCCGCGATTCGTACACCATCTCCTCGTCCAGCTCGCCGACTCGACGGCCGCCGCGCGCGTCGGTCGTCTCACCGCCGGCGAGAAACACCCCGAACAGCCCGCGGTCGGGGATGGTGCCACCGCTGGTCACCGCCAGCCGCTGGGCCCCGGCGCGGGCGGACAGCACCCCGCTGACCCGGTCCCACACGATCCGCGGGCGGAGCTCGGCGAAATCCTCGCTCGGATATCGCCCCGAGAGCATGTCCAGCACCGACTCCAGCACCGGCATGCTCACGGAGGAGAACGGTGCGCTCCGGCGGAGCAGTTCGGCTAGTTCAGTCACCGTCCAGTCGCGCATGGCGACCATGGCGACAATCTGCTGGGCCAGCACGTCCAGCGGGTTGGCCGGAATCCGGATCTCCTCGATGCGCCCGGAGCGCATCCGCTCGACCACGACGGCGCTGGTCACCAGGTCGGCCCGGAATTTCGGGAAGACCACGCCGCGACTGACCGCGCCGACCTGGTGGCCGGCCCGCCCGATGCGCTGCAAGGCGCTGGAGACGCTCGGCGGTGTCTCCACCTGCACGACCAGGTCGACCGCGCCCATGTCGATGCCCAGCTCCAGCGAGCTCGTCGCCACCACGGCCGGAAGCCGGCCCGACTTCAGATCCTCCTCGATCAGTTGCCGCTGTTCCTTCGACACCGAGCCGTGGTGCGCCCGAGCCAGGACGGTGGGGGCGCCGGTCGCGACACCCGAGGCCCCGAGCAGGTCGGCCGGCGGGCGGACGACCATGTTCTCCCGGGCCTCGTCCTCCCGGCCCGACCTGTCGCCGCCGGTCTCGTCGCTGCCGGTCTCCTCGTCCTCCAGCCGCTCCAGCCGGGACTGCCACTCCTCGTTCAGCCGGGCGGTCAGCCGTTCCGCCAGTCGACGGGAGTTCGTGAAGACGAGACTGGAGGAGTGACCGGCCGGCGTGGGGGCGACCAGGTCGACCACGCGCTCCTCCACGTGCGGCCAGATCGAGGCGGCGGCGGGCAGACCGCCGTCGTCGGAGGCGGCCAGCTCGGCGAGATCGGGTACCGGCACCTCGACCCGGACCTCCAGCTGTTTCTGCGCGGCCGGCGCCACCACGCGCACCGGCCGGGCCCCACGGGCTCCGGCCAGGAAGGACGCCACCCGTTCCACCGGCCGCACCGTCGCGGACAGCCCGATGCGCTGCGCCGGCGCCTCCAGCTGCGCGTCCAGCCGCTCGAGGGTGACCGCCAGGTGGGCGCCCCGCTTGGTGCCGGCGATCGCGTGCACCTCGTCCAGAATGATCGTGCGTACCCCGGCCAGCTGCTCACCCGCCTTGGAGGTCAACAGCAGGAACAGCGACTCGGGTGTCGTGATGAGGATGTCCGCCGAGCCCCGGGCGAAATCGCGTCGCTGACCGGCCGTCGTGTCCCCGGACCGGATCGCCACGGTGGGTGGATGGAACTGCACACCGGCCCGCTGGGCCTCCTGGCCGATCCCCACCAGTGGTGCCCGCAGGTTCCGCTCGACATCGCTGGCCAGGGCCTTCAAGGGCGAGACGTAGACGACCCGACATCTGTGCTGCGGATCCGACGGTGGGTCGCTGGTGGCGATCTCGTCCACCGCGGCGAGAAAGGCGGCCAGCGTCTTCCCCGACCCGGTGGGCGCGACGACCAGGGTGTGATCGCCCGCCCAGACGGACTGCCAGGCCTGCCGCTGGGCCGCGGTCGGTTGCTCGAAGGCGGCGGCGAACCAGGCCCGGGCCGGGCCGGAGAACCCTTCCAAGGCCCGCTCGGGCGGCACGTCGCCGGCCTCGCGCACCGCGCCGGCCGGGGCTTCGCCGGGTTCGCTCGGACTGGATCTGGTCACCTGGTGATTGTTGCGCCCGGGTATGACAATCGGCTGCGCGGGCCGACCGGAACGTTCTCTCAGGCGGACACGTCCATCGCCACGGCTCGCACCGGGGCGCCGTCGGCACCGCGCAGCGGCATCGGCAGCAGGCTGATCACCGGGTCCGGGAAGTCGATCGCGGCGAGGTTGGTGAGATTCTCGGCGATCACGCCGCCGGCTCCGAGCACGGCGCGATGGGCGGCGAAGCCGGACGGATGCTCCGCGCCTGCGGTCGTCTCGTCCAGGCTCGGCGCGTCGATGCCGATGGTCCGGACACCGCGTCGGATCACGCCGTCCGCGGCGTCCGCGTCCAGGAACGGATGATCGTGGTAGGCGGCCGTGCCCCAGTGGGCGGACCAGCCGGTGTGCAGCACGAGCATCACGCCGGGCCGGAGCCCGGCGGCGACCGGGGCAAGGTCCCTCCACCGGATCGGCGCACCGGGTCGCCGGCCGCGGACGTCCACGATCACGGCCGGCCCGCAGAGCCCGAGCAGCGCCAGCTCGTCCACCGGTGTGCCGTCGGCGAAGAAATGCCGGGGTGCGTCGATGTGGGTGCCGGTCTGCGATCCCATCCGGACCCGCCGGACGTCGAACCCGTCCACCGCGATCGTCATCGCCGGTTCGATCCGCACCACCGGGTCGCCCGGATAGACCGGGGTGTCGTCGTCGATCGTATGCGACAGGTCGACGATGCGTCGGACGTGGATCATCGGGCGGCTCCTCGGACTTCTCGGACGGCGGTCGGCTGGCCAGGCTGGCCGGACGGGCGCCCGGCACACCGTCCTTGACGAAGATCGTCGCGCACATGGCAGGCTTGTTCCGTGCGCCTGTCCCACTTCCGCCGTCTGATGGACGACGAGTTCGGCCCGAGCTACGCCACGTCCGTGGCGTCCGACCAGGTGCTCGGTGCCCTCGGCGGCCGCACGGCGAACGAGGCCCTTGCCGCCGGAACCGACCCGGCCGAGGTCTGGGACGCGCTCTGCGAGGCGATGGACGTCCCGCCCGCCCGCCGGCTCGGGGCCGACCCGAAACGTCCCCCGGCCGGGTCTCAGCACCCGCCCGGCCGACGCGGCCGGTGACGGCCCGGACGGTCGGAATGCCGCACCACCTGACACAGTTGGAACCAGTAGTTGCACAATGAGGTTCAGCCGTTGTCAAGACCGGCCGGAAGCCGGTGGGAACCGGCCCGCCCCTGGCTGTGGCAACCCCGATCGGTGAGTCGACGGGGAAGCCGGCAGGTAAGGTGGCGGCGTCCGATGTCCGAGGAGGAGAGCCCGCACATGACCGCAGAGCCGAAGACACCGAAGTCTCCGCTGGGAAACCTGCCGCAGATGCCAACGCTGGGCGGCCTGCGAGAGCGGGTGGACCCGGTAGGTTTCCTGAACGCCACCACGCAGGTGGCCCGTAGGGCTGCGGGTAACCCCGGCCAGGTGGCCAAGGCGACCACGCGGTTCGCCACCACGGCGGCGATGATGCCGCTGGCGACGTTCGACCGCATGCTCAACCCCAAGTCGGTTCCGCCGATCCCGGTCAACCCCAAGGATCGCCGGTTCGTGGATCCGAGCTGGGAGAACAACCCGGGTTACTTCGCCCTGCGTCAGCTCTACCTGGCGCTGGGCATCTACGTGGACGAGCTGCTCGCCGCCGGCAAGAACGGCGGCGAGGGCGACCTGGCCGACCAGAAGGCCGCGATGACCATGCGGCTGGCGGTGGAGGCGCTCGCTCCGACGAACTTCCTGTTCACCAACCCCGGTGCGCTGGTGAAGGCGTTCCAGACCGGTGGCCGCAGCGTCGTCGACGGTGCCCGTCTCGCCCTGGAGGACGTGGTGGAGCGCGGCGGGCGGCCGAAGAAGGTCGACCGCGAGGCGTTCGTCGTCGGCAAGGATCTCGCCGCGACGCCGGGCAAGGTCGTCTACCGCAACAACCTGGTCGAGATCATCCAGTACACGCCGCAGACCGAGCAGGTGCACGAGGTGCCGATGCTGGTCAGCCCGCCGTGGATCAACAAGTACTACATCATGGATCTCGCCCCGGGCCGGTCGCTGTTCGAGTGGGCGATCAAGCACAACCGCACGCTGTTCACGCTGTCCTACCGCAACCCGGACGCCAGCATGCGCGACTACACCTTCGACAACTACCTCCAGGAGGGTCCGCTCACCGGGCTCGACGTGGTGGAGTCGATCACCGGGGCGAAGAAGATCGACGTGCTGGCGTTGTGTCTGGGTGGCGCGATGGCCTCGATGACCGCCGCCTACCTCCAGGCCAAGGGCGACGACCGGATCAACACCCTCACCCTGACCAACACCCTGCTCGACTACACCAAGCCCGGCGAACTGGGCACGGTCGTCGACCCGGCCACCCTCAAGGCCCTCGAGAAGAAGATGAGCAAGGAAGGCTTCCTGGCCAGCGAGGACATGGCCGGCACCTTCGACATGCTGCGGGCCAACGACCTCATCTTCAACTACGTGGTCTCGCGGTGGCTGCAGGGCGAGCCGCCCTCGGCCTTCGACATCCTGGCCTGGAACGAGGACTCCACCCGGATGCCCGCGGCCATGCACGCCACCTACCTCAAGACGCTCTACCACGAGAACCGGCTGGCTAAGGGCACGATGGAGCTGGCGGGCGTCGAGCTCGACCTGGGCAAGGTGGACCTGGACGTCTACGTCGTCGGCACCATCAACGACCACATCGTGCCGTGGGACTCCTCGTATCAGGCGGTCAACCTGTTCGGCGGGGATGTCCGCTACATCCTCTCCTCGGGTGGCCACATCGCCGGCGTCGTCAACCCGCCGACGCCCAAGGCGTGGTACCAGGCGACCGAGCCGGGCACCGAGATGCCCGCCGACCCGAAGGAATGGCGGGAGCTGACCACGAAGCACTCCGGCTCCTGGTGGGAGGACTGGACGAAGTGGTTCGTCCCGCGCGCCGGCAAGATGGTCGCCCCGCCGCCGATGGGCAATGACAAGTACAAGGTCCTGGGCGACGCCCCGGGCACCTACATCTTCGGTTGATCCTTCCGGACGGGCCAGCCGTCCGGTCACAGCCGGCGCAGGCCGCACCGCTGGTGGAGGCGATCGGCCTGCGCAAGAGCTTCGGTGATGTCGAGGCGGTGCGCGGCATCGACGTCTGCGTGCGGGCCGGGGAGGCGTTCGGCTTCCTCGGCCCGAACGGCGCGGGCAAGTCCTCCACGATGCGGATGATCGGCTGCGTCTCCCCGCCTTCCGGCGGCACCCTGCGCGTGCTCGGGCGGGATCCGGTCACCGACGGAGCCGCCATCCGAGCCCGCCTCGGAGTCGTCCCCCAGGCCGACACCCTGGACGAGGAACTGAGCGTTCTCGACAACATCGTCGTGTACGGCAGGTACTTCGGGCTGTCGCGACGCCTGGTGCGCCAGCGGGCCCTGGAACTGTTGGAGTTCGCGAATCTCGCCGACCGGGCGGGTGCCAAGGTCACGTCGCTGTCCGGTGGGATGAAGCGCCGATTGACGATCGCCCGTTCGCTGATCAACGCCCCGAGCCTGCTGCTGCTCGACGAACCCACCACCGGGCTCGATCCGCAGGCGCGGCATCACTTGTGGGACAGGTTGTTCCGCCTGAAGAAGGACGGTGTGACGCTCGTCCTGACCACCCACTACATGGACGAGGCGGAGCAGTTGTGCGACCGGCTCGTCGTGATGGACGACGGGGTGATCGTCGCCGAGGGCTCGCCGCGCGACCTGATCGCGCGGCACAGCAGTCGCGAGGTGGTCGAGCTGCGCTTCGCCGACGACGACAACGCGACGCACGTCGGAGCCTTGGCGCCTTTCGCGGAGCGGGTGGAAGCCTTGCCGGATCGCGTCCTGCTCTACGTCCAGGATGGCGAGAGCGTGCTGGACAGGGTGCGCGAGAACGGCTTTCGGCCGATCTCCGGACTGGTGCGGCGGGCCGGCCTGGAGGACGTGTTCCTGCGCCTGACCGGCCGACGACTCCTCGATTGAGGGGTGTCCGCCGCGTGCCAGCGATGGTGAGTGCCGAGTGGAGCGCCATGTGGGGCGTGCTCGAGTACCGGCTACGTCGCTGGCGGACCACGTTCTCCAGCACGCTGATCAACAGCACGGTGGCCCCGATCCTCTACCTCGCCGCCATGGGCGTCGGGTTGGGTGGCCTGGTCGATGACCGCTCCGGTGGCGTGCACGGGGTGCCGTACCTCGACTACGTCGTCCCCGGAGTGCTCGCCCTGACGGCGATGCAGACGGCGGTCGGAGACAGCGCGTATCCGGTGATGTCGGGTCTGAAATGGGAGCGGCACTTCGAAGCGATGGCCGCGACATCCCTGCGTCCACGCCACATCGCGGCCGGACTGCTGGCGTTCAGCGGGGTCCGGCTGGTCGTCGTGTCGGGGCTCTTTCTGCTCGTGGCCGCCGTCTTCGGCGGGGTCGGGTCGTGGTGGGGTGTGTTCGCCCTGCCGGCCGCCGTGCTGGTGGGTCTGGCCTTCGCCGGGCCGGTCGTGGCGTTCACCGCCGCCCTCGAGTCCGACACCGGACTGACCATGCTGATGCGGTTCGGCCTCATCCCGCTGTCGCTCTTCGCCGGCACGTTCTTTCCGGTCGACGTGCTCCCGGTCGGCCTGCAGTGGCTGGCCTGGGCGACGCCGCTGTGGCATGGCGTCGAGTTGTGCCGGACGCTGACCACCGGGGGTCTGGACGGCGTCGCGTCGCTGGCGCACGCCGGGTATCTGGTGGTGTGGGTGGTGGCCGGCGCCTGGCTGGCCAGCAGGCAGCTGGATCGGCGGCTGGTCTCGTGAGTCGGCCGTGGCACGGGCGCGGGCTTGTCGCCGTCCTGCTCCAGCCGGGAGCCGGGATGGCCCGGCTGCTGGTGGAGCGGAATCTTCGCGCACTCAAACACTCCTGGCTGGTCATCGCCTCCGGCTTCTTCGAGCCGGTCTTCTACCTGTTCGCGATCGGGGTCGGCGTGGGGGCGCTGGTGGGGACGGTGACCGAGGGTGGGCACGAGCTCGGTTACGCGCAGTTCGTCGCCCCGGCACTGATGGCGACATCGGCGATGAACGGCGCCGTCTACGACTCGACGATGAACTTCTTCTACAAGCTGCGGTACGCGAAGCTCTACGACAGCGTGCTGGCGACTCCGCTGGGTGTGCGCGATGTCGCGGTCGGGGAGCTGTGGTGGGCGCTGCTGCGGGGGGTGGTGTACTCGCTCGGCTTCTACCTGGTGCTGCTGGCCTCGGGGCTGGTGCTGTCGTGGTGGTCGGTGTTCGCCATCCCGGCGTGTTCGCTCGTCGGTTTCGCGTTCGGCGCCCTCGGAATGGCCGGCACCACCTACGCCCGGGGCTGGCCGGATCTCGACTACGTGCAGCTGGTCGTGCTGCCGTTGTTCCTGTTCAGCGCGACGTTCTATCCGCTGTCGACGTATCCGCTCGGGCTGCAGTGGGTGGTGCAGGCGACGCCGCTCTATCACGGGGTGGCGATGGTCCGGTCGCTGATCACCGGCCAGATCGGTCTCGGATTGGTGTGGCACATCGGCTATCTCGGGGTGCTGGGGTCGATCGGATTGGCGATCGTGTCCAGGCGGCTGCACCGGACGATGTACGCGTAGGGCTCGGGCGCTGTGACGGGCAGGCATACCCTGGGCGCCATGAGTGACGACCTGACCCTGCTGCACAATCCGCGCTGTTCGACATCGCGGTTCGCCGCCGCAGAGGTGGCCGAGGCGGAAGTGCCGGTCGCCGTCGTGGAGTACCTCAAGAGGCCGCTCGACGCGGAGCAGTTGCGAGACCTGCTGGGCAAGCTGGAGGACCCGCCGAGCGACCTGGTGCGCCGGGACGCGACGTTCGCCCGGCTCGGGCTGACCGCGGCGGACGTGGCCACCGCCGACCAGGTGGTCGACGTCCTCGTCGCTCACCCGGAGCTCATGCAGCGACCCGTGCTGGTGCGCGGGGAGCGTGCCATCATCGGCCGCCCGAAGGCGCGGGTCGCGGAGTTCCTGCGGGGCTGAGGAGTCTGGGAGGCCTTTCTGCCTCGGTCTGGCTTCTGCCCGGGACCGGGGAGGAGCTCGGGTCAGTCAGCGACCAGCTCACGCGCCGCGACGGCGATGTCCGGATTGTCGCTGAAGATGCCGTCGATGCCGGTGTCGTACAGCGCGCCGAGCAGGTCGAGCACGCGGCCGTAGTCATTCTCGTCGTCGCCGGTGCGGTGATCGGTGGGCAGGAACTGATTCTCGGCACGGACCGTCCACGGGCACACCTCGAGCCCGGCCGCGTGTGCGTTGCGGACGTAGTCGGTCGGTGATCCGAGGCTGCCGTCGGCCGCGGTGGCGATGACCTGGGTCCAGTTCGGGCCGAGCCCGTCGATCCGGTCCGCGTAGGTGGTCAGCACCTCCGGCTCGAGCAACTCGGCATAGCTCCGGTCGTCGCCGTAGGGGCCGCCTGATTCCGAGGTGAGGAAGACCAACGGGGCCCGGACTCCCATTCGCCCGGCCAGCAGGAGCAGGTTGTTCAACTCGAACGACTGCACCCGGATCGGTGCGTCCCGCCGATCGAGGCGGTAGCGACGCAGAAGGGGGACGAGCCTCTCCTCCAGCGGCCGGCCCATCTCGCGGAAGTAGGTGGGGTGCTTGATCTCCGGGTAGACGCCCACGTCGCGGCGCAGCTCCTGGCTGAGCCGGGAGCGCAGCCTGAGCACCTCCTCGAAGGTCGGCACCTGCCAGAGGCCGTCGTAGATCGTGTTCTCCTGGCGTGCCTGCGGAAGTCGCTCGACGGCCCGCAGGGTGCGCAACTCGGCGAGGGTGAAGTCCTCGACGAACCAGCCGGTCACGTCCGTGCCGTCCAGGGACTTCGTGGTCCTGCGGGAGACGAACTCCGGGTGCGCGGCGACATCGGTGGTGCCGCTGATCTCGGGCTCGTGCCGGCACACCAGGACGCCGTCCTTGGTGATGACCAGATCGGGCTCGATGAAGTCGGCACCCATCCGGGCGGCCAGGGCGTACCCCGCGAGCGTGTGCTCCGGGCGGTATCCCGAGGCGCCGCGATGCCCGACGACATAGGGGCGCGGCGACCTGTCGCGATGGTCGCCACGCCCGGACGCCGCGGCCGCGCCGGCCAGGGGCGTCATGGTGGCCGCAGCGGCGGATACTCCGACGAGGGCGGTGAAGGAACGTCGATCCATGGCCCCATCACAGCGCCTCGGCGGATCGCCGCCGGTGGCCTACACGTGAAGAATCGTTGACGAATCAGACGTGGTGTGCCGTATCGCACTCACGATCCCGACGCGGCCACCCTGCGGGCGTGCCGCATGCCCAGGCCCGCGAGCACCAGGAGCAGGACCGCCCCGACGAAGGCGGCGACGGCGGCGTACCCGGCCAGGGTGCCGATGGTCGCGAAGGCGTAGCCGTACAGCAACAGGCCGCGCAGGGTGCTGCCCATGAACAGGGACTGCCGCAACGCCGAGAGCTCCTGGCCTTCGGCCGACGCCTGCTGCTCGTCGCTGAGGGCGTTGTACTCGCTGCTGACCGCCTGGTAGGTGCGGCCGTCACTCGAGGCGTTCATGTGGGCGAGGATGTAGTGATCCGCATACGCCCTGGCCTCGGGCCCGGTGTCGAGCGGGCTACCGGCGAACGGCTGCAACGCCTCGGCGTCGGCCGGCTCCAGGCTCTCCAGGGCCTTGCCCTCCGGCATCGTGATGTCCTGCATGGTGAGCTGCTGGTGGACCTGGTCCCCGATGAACTGGTTGGCCCAGGTCAGCAGGCCGCCGGCGACGAGCAGCATGGCCGCCAGCACGACCCCGGTCCACGAGATGAGTTTGTCGAACGACGACCGCATGATTTCCTCCTGCATCCTGGGGGTGAGATCCCCTCCTCTTCGAGGCTAGGTCGCGGCCCGGAGCTCACCGGCGTCCTCGGCGACTTGGGGCATTTCCTTTCCCGGACAATGGAAATGGCTTCCACGCACCGGAAGTCCGGACGTCGTGGGGCTCACGTCGGGGCCGGTGGGGCCCGACGGTCGCAGGCGTCCGGGAGCTCCGGGAGGCGATGCCCGCGACACGCCCCGGTCCCCTGCGTGCATGTCGAACTTCTGTTCGTTAGCGTTGTGCACAGGACGCGGACGAACCGCCGGGGTCATCCACAGCCAGGCTCGGCGGGGAGGCGTTGTCAGTGGTCGCCGCTAGCGTTCCACGAGTACGACAACTACAGCTCCGGAGATCAACCGGACCTACAGACGAGGTGACACCAATGCCCGCACCCCAGGACCGCGACAAGGCGCTCGAATCAGCGCTGGCCCAGATCGACCGCCAGTTCGGCAAGGGGTCGGTGATGCGGCTCGGAGACGACGTCCGCCCGCCGATCGAGGTCGTTCCCACCGGCTCCATCGCACTCGACGTGGCGCTCGGGATCGGCGGCCTGCCGCGCGGCCGGATCGTGGAGATCTACGGCCCGGAGTCCGGCGGTAAGACCACTCTGGCCCTGCACGCCGTCGCCAGCGCCCAGCGCAACGGCGGCATCGCCGCGTTCATCGACGCCGAGCACGCCCTCGACCCCGAGTACGCCAAGAAGCTCGGTGTCGACACCGACGCTCTGCTCGTCTCCCAGCCCGATACCGGCGAGCAGGCGCTGGAGATCGCCGACATGCTGATCCGCTCCGGCGCCCTCGACATCATCGTGATCGACTCCGTCGCCGCGCTCGTGCCGAAGGCCGAGATCGAAGGCGAGATGGGGGACTCTCACGTCGGCCTGCAGGCCCGGCTGATGTCGCAGGCCCTGCGCAAGATCACCGGCGCCCTGAGCAACGCGGGTACCACCGCGATCTTCATCAACCAGCTGCGGGAGAAGATCGGGGTCATGTTCGGCAGCCCGGAGACGACGACCGGTGGTAAGGCGCTGAAGTTCTACGCCTCGGTGCGCCTGGACGTTCGCCGCATCGAGACCCTCAAGGACGGTTCCGAGCCGGTCGGCAACCGCACCCGGGTCAAGGTCGTGAAGAACAAGGTCAGCCCGCCGTTCAAGCAGGCCGAGTTCGACATCCTGTACGGCCAGGGCATCTCCCGTGAAGGTGGCCTGATCGACATGGGCGTCGCCCACGGCCTGGTCCGCAAGTCGGGCGCTTGGTACACCTACGAGACCGACCAGCTGGGCCAGGGCAAGGAGAACGTGCGAGCGTTCCTGCGCGACAACCCCGATCTGGCCGACGAACTGGAGAAGCGGATCAAGGAGAAGTTGGGAATCGGTCCTCGGGTGGATGCCCCCGCTGACGCCGAGGTGAAGGTGGAGTTTTAGTGCCCACACCCCGGTCCTCGAGACGGGCCCGGCGTGGGCCGGGTGACGCCGGGCCGTCGCGGGCCGACATCGCCGCCGATCCGGAAGCGGATCCGTACGACGTGGCGCGCCGGATCGTCCTCGACCAGCTGACGGTCCGGGCGCGCAGTCGCGCGGAACTTGCCGAGCGACTCAGCCGCCGGAATGTGCCGGAGCCGGTGGCCGAGGCGGTGCTCGACCGGATGGAGGAGGTCAACCTGGTCGACGACCGATCGTTCGCCGATCAGTGGGTGGAGTCCCGTCATCGCTCCCGCGGTCTCGGTCGGCGGTCCCTGGCGCAGGAACTGCGCCACAAGGGGATCGACCCCGAGCTGGCCCAGGAGGCGCTGGAGCGGCTGGAACCCGAACAGGAGCTGCAGACCGCCGCGGAGCTGGTGTCCCGGAAACTGGCCTCGACCCGTGGCCTGGATCCGCAGCGACGGGCGGCCCGGCTCGCCGGGATGCTGGCGCGCAAGGGCTACCCGGCCGGCGTCGCCTACCGGGTCGTCCGGGAGGCCCTGGCCGCCGAAGGCGACGAGGGCCTGGAGAGCCTGCCACTCGAGGAGTGAGCTCCGCGGCCCAATGCTCCACCGGAGCTAAGGGCCCGCCGGGAAATAAGCGCTGCGTGTCGCTTCCTGGATCGGGCGCGTGGTGGCGTTGTCGGCCACGCCCACGTAGCTCCGCTACGAGGGCGGGCCTCCGCCTTGTCACGCATCCCGCCCAGAAACCGACACTGCACCGTTTACGTCCCGGCGCATTACTTCCCGGCGCACCTTAACGCCGCGTGTTCCGGAGATCGTCGTCCGTCGCTCCCGTCGAAGCACCGGTGCCGAGGGGCCTGCCTGCGCAAGGTCGCCCGGCGCAGCAGATAACCTCACTGCAGGTCCACTCGTGCCCGTTCTCTTCAGAGGCGTGCGGTCGCGAGCAGCTCGGGGCGTTGTGAGCTCAGGTGAAGGAGGCGGGATGCCGCAGCACACTGTCGGTCTGCTGATTCTCGTCCTCGGCGTGGCGTTGAGCATCGGCATCGTCCTGCTCGGGCGGCGCGAGGCGTCGACCCTTCGGCAGCGGGCCACCGCGTATGCCGAGGACCTCCGCCACAGCGCGCGCGCCGAGGCCGAGGTGATCGGTGCCGGCGCGGCGGCGGTGCTGGAGGAGGCTCGGCGGGCCCGACAGGCCGCCGCCGAGGAGCGCGAGGAGGCCCTGGAGGACCTGCGGGCCCGCGAGGCCCGGCTGGACAAGCGCGAGC
>JBDIAG010000012.1:0-19172 GCA_039812305.1 Actinomycetales bacterium
GAGACGAAGATCGAGCTCGACCGGCGGCGGATCAGAACCCGGATGGCCAAGCTGCGGCGGCAGATCAGGGACATGAAGCCGGCGCGGGAGGCCAAGCGCGCCAATCGGTCCCGTCATCAGGTGCCGTCCGTGGCGATCGCCGGCTATACGAACGCGGGCAAGTCGTCCTTGCTCAACCGGTTGACCGGGGCGGGCGTGCTGGTGGAGAACGCGCTGTTCGCCACCCTCGATCCGACCGTCCGTCGGGCGGAGACCCCCGACGGGCGGCTGTACACGCTGGCCGACACGGTCGGCTTCGTGCGGCAGCTGCCGCACGAGCTGGTGGAGGCCTTCCGCTCGACCTTGGAGGAGGTGGCCGAGGCGGACGTCGTGCTGCACGTCGTGGATGCCTCCCATCCCGATCCGGAAGGTCAGATCGCCACGGTGCGTGGGGTTCTCGCCGAGGTCGGAGCTCAGCACCTGCCCGAGGTCATCGTCGCGAACAAGGCCGACGCCGCCCCGGCGGAGGTCGTGGACCGTCTGGTGCGCGACTACCCCGAGGTCGTGGTCGTCTCGGCTCGTACCGGGGCGGGGATCGAGCAGTTGCGGGAGGTGATCGCGGACCGGTTGCCGAAGCCGTCGCACGTCGTCGATCTCATCGTCCCGTACACCCGGGGCGATCTGGTTTCGCGCGCCCACGACACCGGCGAAGTACTGCACGCCGAGGCCACCGAAGAGGGGACGCACCTGCGCGCCCGCGTCTCGGCTGAGCTGGCCGCGGAGTTCGAGGCACTGGCCGGCTGAGAAGATGGCCGTGTGGGCGAGTTGGCCCTGTGGACAGAGGCCCCGTCGGCGGGTTGCTGTGGATGGTGACGTGGCCGCGGTCCGGGTCGCGTAACCTGCGGCGGTGAGCAGGCAGGCAATCCGCGAGTCTGACAACGCCGAATCCTCGAGCGTGCCGGACGTGCTGACGCTGCTCGACGCGGCCGTGCATTCACTGGGCGGTCAGCCGCGGCCCGGGCAGCGGCAGATGGCGCAGGCGGTGGCCGAGGCCTTCGAGTCGGGGGAGTCCCTCGTCGTGCAGGCGGGCACCGGAACCGGCAAGTCGCTGGCCTACCTCGTACCCGCGGCGCGCCACGCGGTGCTGACCGGCAACCGGGTGGTGACCTCGACGGCGACCCTGGCGTTGCAGGCCCAGATCGTCACCAGGGATCTACCCCGGCTCGCGAAGGCGTTGCGCCCGGCCCTCGGCCGGGAGCTGAGGTTCGCGATGGTGAAGGGTCGCAGCAACTACGTCTGCCGGCACAAGCTGGCCGGCCAGATCCCGGACGACGCCGATGACGGGGCGATGTTCGAGATGGCGCCCCTGCCTGGCAAGGTGGTGACCGAGTCGCCGACCAGCCGTCTCGGCAAGGAGGTCGTGCGGTTGCGCGAGTGGGCTGACGAGACCGACACCGGGGACCGGGACGATCTCGCACCCGGCGTATCGGACCGGGCCTGGCGCCAGGTCTCCGTCTCGGCGCTGGAGTGCCTGGGCCAACGCTGTCCCAGTGCGTCGGAGTGCTTCTCGGAGCTGGTTCGGGCCCGTGCGGCGGACGCGGACGTCATCGTCACCAATCACGCGCTGCTCGCCATCGACACCTTCGAGGGCCTCGGCATCCTGCCCGAGCACGACGCGCTGGTGGTGGACGAGGCGCACGAGCTCGCGGACCGGGTCCGTGGCGCCGTCGCGGATCAGCTCAGTCCGGCAGCGGTCGAGGCTGCCGCGCGCAAGGCCCGCCGGCATGCCGGGCTCGACGTCAATCCGCTGCTCACCGCGGCCGACGGGCTGTCCGATGTCGTCCAGGAGCTGCCCGCCGGACGGTTCGCACCTCATCTTCCGCAGTCTCTGGCCCAGGCGCTGGTGGCGGTGCGGGATACGACCCGCGCCGCTCTGACCGATCTCCGCTCCGCGGCCACCGCCCGCAAGGATCCCGAGTCGGCCGGCGCCCTGCAGACCACCCGGGCAGCCCTGACCGAGGTGTTCGACGTCGCCGAGCGTCTGATCGCCGACGACGAGCACGACGTGAGCTGGCTCGCGGTGACCGAAGGGCGCGGTGGCGCGCGCCGGACCTTGCACGTGGCCCCCCTCGACGTCTCGGGGCGCCTGAAGGCCACCTTGTACGAGGAACGCTCGGTCGTTCTGACCTCGGCGACGCTGACGGTCGGCGGCGGCTTCGAGGCGGTCGAACGCGAGGTGGGCCTCTTCGCCGGTGGGCGTCGCGACGACGACGCGCCGCCGCTCACGCGCGCGATCCCGCACACCTGCCTGGACGTCGGCTCGCCGTTCGACTATCCGAAGCAGTCGATCCTCTATGTCGCCCGGCAACTGCCGCCGCCCGGCCGGGCGGGCACGGGCCAGGCCGGTCTGGACGAACTGGCCGCCCTGATCGAGGCAGCGGGCGGCCGGACCCTCGGGCTCTTCTCCTCCCGGGCGGCTGCGGAGGCCGCCGCGCAGGAGATGCGTGGACGATTGAACGTGCCGATCCTGTGCCAGGGCGAGGACTCGATGGGGGCCCTGGTGCGCGCGTTCGCCGCCGATCCCGCGACCTGCCTCTTCGGCACCTTGTCACTGTGGCAGGGCGTCGACGTTCCCGGGCCGTCGTGCCAGCTCGTCGTGATCGATCGGATTCCGTTTCCGCGTCCCGACGATCCCGTCGCGTCCGCTCGATCCGAGGCGGTCGCCAGACGCGGGGGCAACGGATTCATGCGAGTCTCGGCCCAGCACGCCGCGCTGCGCCTAGCCCAGGGCACCGGCCGGTTGATCCGGGGCATGGACGATCGCGGTGTCGTGGCGATCCTCGACTCGCGCCTGGCGACGGCCCGTTATGCCGGATATCTGATCGCGTCTCTGCCCCCGATGTGGCGGACCACCGACCGCGAGGTCGTCCTCGGTGCACTGCGCCGCCTGGCGGCGGCGTCGCCGGAACCTCCTCGATCGGGATAGTGCTTCCGGGTTTGATGTGTGGCCCGAACGGCGGTGACGAGAAACGTCGTCGGCGGACCTGCTGGTGTGGCCGGTGGGAGGACTGGGGTGGCGTTGTCGCTGTGGCGAAGTGCCCAGAGTCGGCACGTGTCCGGTTCCGACCCCGCCCGGTTCCGACTCCGTTCCGTTCCGGTCGGTGCGAACGGTCTGCTCGATCGACCAGGTATTCGCGCGGTGACCGGTTGTCGGCCGAGCAGCCAGCGGTAGCTGGCTGTTCGGCAGATAGGTGGTCAGCGTGCGCACAGGCGGCTGATCGGCACGAGGACCCGGGGGGTGTGTCCGGAACCCGGCCGGCAGCGGCAGAGGTTCCAGACGGTGCACTCCTCCGATCGGGGAGTTGCTGCAGCCGCGGGTAGGCCGGGAGAGTGGCGCTGCGGCCCTCGAGGTGACGCTGCGTCGCCGCGCGTGTCACCGTGGCTGGAGCGCAGGCCTACACCGGTCGGGGTGTGAAGCGGAAGTCGCCTGCCGGGAAAGGACACGGGACATGGCCGGCTTCGCACGGTCGCTGGGGCGAATGCTCCTTGCCGTGGTCGCCGCCGCGCTGACGGCCGCGTGTGCCACCGACACCCAGCCGGCCGCGGCCCCGGAGACGGCGCTGGAATGGAACGAGGACACGGCGCAGGCCGCTGCCACCAGCCCGGCCGTCGACGCCGGCGCGGGAAGCTCGCGGACCTTGTCGCAGCAATCGCCCGAGGAGTTCGTCAGCACCTGGTTCGCGACCTTGAACGACGCGTACCGGACCGGGGATGTCGCCGGAGTCGAGGCGCTGACTGAGCCGGACTGCACGGCCTGCGCCGAGTTCGTCACCCGGATGGTGACGGTGACGGTGCCGGGCGATCGCGCCCGGGCCGACGTGTTCTCGGTCCGGACGCTGCCCGGGACCATCTCGGCCGGGACCATCTCGGCCGGGGCCGGCGGGTCCGACCTCGTCGTCGTTCCGTTCACCTACACGGTCAATGCGGTTGAGCTGGTCTCGACGTCGCCGGAACCCGGATCGGGTGACGAGGTCGAGACGACGCAGGCGGAGCCGACGCGCACTTTGCGCGCTGTGCTGGCCCGGCAGGGTTCGGGCTGGTCGATGGCGGAGATCGGGCCATGACCGCTGCCGGACCGGGCGCCTGGGCGTTGGGTCGGCCGGGCAGAACCTGCCTCGCGGCAGTGCTGACCTGCGTACTGGCCCTCGGCCTCGCCGTGGTGACAGCGCCCCCGGCCCAGGCCGCCGTGACCGTCGGCGCCAAGTTCGCGGGCCGCGGAACGGTCGACGCCTATGTCAAGTCCTCCGGCACCAGAACCTCCTCGCGCAGTGGAACTCGCCGCGCCCCGGCCCCACCCCGCCTGCAGTACGTGACGTTGCTCGACTGTGAGCCCAATTCACCGGCCGGGGCACCCGCCACGCAGTGCCCGGGCATGGCGACCGGATGCACAGCGGACCAGATCAGGGTGCGCGTCTTCGAGGCGCCTCTCGGCACACCGTTCAGCGGAGCCTGGACCGCGACGCCGTCCCGGTGCATACCCCGGGACGGGGCTCGGCTGGGGGAGGTGGTGATACCACAGCTGACAGGTGCCGAACTGCGCAAGTTCCCCCTCCCGGCTGGCGTCTGCACGGTGGAACCAGGCAACGGGTACGCCCTGGTAGCCATGCCGACGAACATCTATGCCGGATCAGCTGAGCCGACCACCATTCGCACCCGAGTGCTGGGGCTCGAGCTCGTCATCCGAGCAACGCCCGTGGCCTTCGCCTGGGACTATGGCGACGGCACGAGCTTCGGCCCCAGCGCGAACCCCGGTGGGCCCTACCCGGAACTCAGTACCGCGCACGTCTACCGCCGGCCCGGTGAATACGAGGTCGTCATGACGACCACGTACGAAGCCGAGTTCTCCGTCAATGGCGGTGCCTTTCAGCCAGTGCCGGGAGACACGACGGTGACGAGCCCGCCGGTCCAGATCGAGGTACTGGCCGGCAGGGCACGTCTACGTGCCGAGGCGAGCGGCTGAGTCAGACGCTGCGCAGCACCGCGACGACGCGGCCGAGAACCGTGGCGAAGCGACCGTCGATCGGATCATAGGCATCGTTGGCCGGCAGCAACCACAGATGATCCTTGGTTCGCTTATAGGTCTTCACGGTCGCCTCACCATCGATCATGGCGGCGACGATCTCGCCGTTCTCGGCCACATACTGCTTGCGCACGACGACCCAGTCGCCGTCACGGATGGCCGCGTCGGTCATCGAGTCACCGCTGACCTTGAGCAGGAAGAGCTCGCCTTCGCCGACCAACTGCTTGGGCAGGGCGAAGACGTCTTCGACCGACTGCTGGGCCAGGATGGGCCCTCCGGCAGCGATGCGGCCCAGTACGGGTACGTAGGTGGGCTCGGGGAAGAAGTCCTGCACGGGGCTGCCCCGGCGGGCGACCGGAACGGCGCCGCCGCCCTCGCCCTCCTCGTCCTGCGGTACGAGCTCGATGGCGCGGGGCCGATTCGGATCCCGCCGCAGGTAACCCTTGCGCTCGAGAGTGCTGAGCTGGTGGGAGACGCTGGACGGGCTGGTCAGCCCCACCGCCTCGCCGATCTCGCGCATGCTCGGCGGGTAGCCGCGCTTGGCGACCGAGCGGCGGATGAAGTCGAGAACGCGCCGTTGACGCATCGTCAGCCCGTCCTTGCGGCGCGAGTCGGCCATGGCGAGCACCGCGGCGTCGTGCTCGGCCGCCTCCACCGAATCCGGTGGCAATGGGGCCGTACCGCGGGAACGAGTGTTGTGTGGTTTGTCTGTCATTGGTGCTCCTAGGTAGTGGCTGCGTCGGCAAGGTGCCTCTGGTGGAGAGCATAGACGCATCCTCGGAGAACGTCCAACATCTGTTCGAGCGTGTCGCGTTCAGGTGTGGTCGGGAACTCGCGGGCGATGGTCGGCGTCCGGCGTGCCGACCGTTCGGTCGCGACCGGCCGACGGGCCCTCGAGGTCCCCCTTCCGGCCCAGGTTCGCCCGAGCCGCGGCGGGTCCGGATCCCGCTCCGACGCCCGCCGATACCAGCCTGGCGAGCCTGGGCGGAGCGGATTGTCATACCTCGATGCTCGACTGTCCCCATGGATCCCACCGGATGCCCCTCGACCGCGTCGCGACCGGTTCTCGCGCCCTCGTGGCGGCTGCGGCCCACGCGCCGGAGCCCGATTGTCATACCTCGATGCTCGACTGTCGTCATGGAAGGCGTGGATTGCTCGCCGACCGGGTCGCGACCGGCTTTCGTGGTCTCCCGGCAGGCTCGGATCAGGCACCCGGACGGGATTGTCATACCTCGCTGGTGCACTGCTCACCTGTGCTCGACCGAAGAAGCCCATGGTCACCCACGACCGCGGTGGCGAGTGGCCGGGCTAGACAGAGATTTCAAACACTGGTCTAATCAGACTGATGTTCGTAGAACAATCGTTCGCCCAGTGCGTACACCTTCGCAGAGGGAAGCGCCAACCACAACAGGAGGTTCGACATGGCAACGGTGATGACGCGACGAGCGGCGCGAGATCTGGCCGGCGGGGCGACTCCGGCCGACCTGGGCAATGCCCGGCCGGGAGGGCGGGCGCATCTGCGACTGGTGCACAGCACGGGGTCGGGGCGCTGCGACTCGGGTCTGACGGCGACGCGGCGGCGCATCTACCCGCCGGTGCTGCGCCAGGCTCCGGTCGTGCCGGTGGAGGTGCGGCCGGCCCCGCGGAAGGCTGCCCGTCCGACCCCCGCCAGGCGGCCGCGTCTGCATCGACCCAGGTCGAATGCCGCCCTGCGCATCACGCGACGGGGCCGGTTGTGCCTGACCCTGCTGGCGGTGTCCGGAGCCGTCTGGCTGTTCGCCTCGGTGGCGGCGCCGGCGGTCGCCGGGCTGGTCACGGCGGTCCAGATGCCCACGGCCACCGCGGTCCAGACCGAGCAGGTCACCGTGCTGCCGGGGCAGACTCTGTGGGAGATCGCCGAACAGGCCCGGCCGAGCGCGGACCCGCGTGACGTCGTGGTGGATATCAAGCGCCTGAACGACCTGCCGGATTCGCGTGTCATGGCTGGCCAGCGGTTGCTCCTGCCGGCGCACTGAGGTGGGTGATGATCGCGGCGAGACACGCCGACCCTCGCGACACACGGAATGGCTTGCGCAACATGTCGGGTTGCGCGTAAGTTCTGACCCCAACATCTGGTAGTGACATCGGTGTAATTACCCACACGTTGTGGGTGAGGTTGTCCACCGGGTGTGGACAACTCGAAGCTGGGAGCACAACCGGGCGCGGACACGGGGTCCACGTCTGGGGATAACCAGGTGGAAACCGTTCCGGGAGGAGGTGGACAGAGATGCGTTGCCCGTTCTGCCGGCACGACGACTCCAGGGTCGTCGATTCGCGAACCGCCGAAGACGGTCAGGCAATTCGCCGGCGACGGCAGTGTCCATCGTGCGGCCGCCGGTTCTCCACGGTCGAGACGACCAGTCTCACAGTGGTCAAGCGCTCGGGCGTCGCCGAGGCGTTCAGCCGCGACAAGGTGGTTGCGGGGGTGGCGAAGGCGTGCCAGGGCCGCCCGGTCACTCGTGACGAACTGGCGAGGCTGGCACACACGGTCGAGGAGCAGATCCGCGCCAGCGGCGTGGCGGAGATCGCGGCGCACGACATCGGTGTCGCCGTGCTCCAGCCCCTGCGGCTCCTCGACGAGGTCGCCTACCTCCGGTTCGCCTCCGTCTACAACTCCTTCGAGAGCCTTGAGGACTTCGAGAATGCGATCTCGGCACTGCGTGCCGAGCGCGCCGCAGCGGAGGTCGCGGTGGCCTCCAGCGGGCCCCCCTAGAGCCCCGGTGGCGGCAACGGAGGGGAAGCCGTTGCCGCCGCCGGACGTTGATCAGATTGTGAGCGGCGATGTGGTCGCGGCCACGATCCGACCCGGGCGCGACGACGCGCCCACGGCGTCCAGGCAGTGGAACGGCCTCCGGGCCGGGCCGCGCCTGGACAGCACGACCTTCCCGGCACCGAAGACACGCCACGACAGAAGCCAGACAGCCAGAGCATGCGAGCCGTCCGCGGACGAGGTCGCCCCGAGCCCTGAGGAGAAGTGGGAATGACACAGACGGCCAACGGAGCAGGCAGGTCGACCGAGGCTCGCAAGGGCCTGACGATCGAACGGATCTACACGACGGCCGGGCGCCATCCCTACGACGAGGTCACCTGGGAGAAGCGCGATGTCGTGCAGACCAACTGGAAGTCCGGGGAGACGATCTTCTCCCAGTCGCAGGTCGAGTTCCCGACGTTCTGGAGCGCCAACGCCTCGACGATCGTCACCACGAAGTACTTCCGCGGTGCTCTCGGCACGCCGCAGCGGGAGAGGAGCCTCAAGCAGCTGATCGACCGTGTCGTCGGCACCTACACCTCCGCCGGGCTCGAGCATGGCTACTTCGCCACCCCGCAGGACGCCGAGATCTTCAACCACGAGCTGACCTGGATGCTGCTCAACCAGGTCTTCTCCTTCAACTCCCCGGTCTGGTTCAACGTCGGCACGAACAGCCCGCAGCAGGTGTCGGCCTGCTTCATCCTCGCCGTCGACGACTCGATGGAGTCGATCCTGAACTGGTACCGCGAGGAGGGCCTGATCTTCAAGGGCGGCTCGGGCGCCGGGCTCAACCTCTCCCGGATCCGCTCGTCGAAGGAACTGCTGCGCTCCTCCGGTGGCACCGCCTCCGGGCCGGTCTCCTTCATGCGGGGCGCGGATGCCTCGGCCGGCACCATCAAGTCCGGTGGGGCGACGAGGCGGGCCGCGAAGATGGTCGTCCTCGACGTGGACCACCCGGACATCGAGGAGTTCGTCGAGACCAAGGCCCGCGAGGAGGAGAAGATCCGCATCCTGCGCGATGCCGGTTTCGACATGGATCTCGGCGGGCGTGACATCACGTCCGTGCAGTACCAGAACGCCAACAACTCCGTTCGGGTCAGCGACGAGTTCATGCGCGCCGTGGAGGACGGCACCGGCTTCGACCTGCGCGCCCGACTCGATGGCTCGGTGGTCGAGACCGTCGACGCCAAGGAGCTCTTCGGCAAGATCGCCAAGGCGGCGTGGGAGTGTGCCGACCCCGGCATTCAGTACGACGACACGATCAACGACTGGCACACCACCCCGGAGAGCGGCCGGATCTCGGCCTCCAACCCCTGCTCGGAGTACATGCACCTGGACAATTCCTCGTGCAACCTGGCCTCCTTGAATCTTCTGAAGTTCCTCAAGGACGACGGGACGTTCGACGCGACGGCGTTCGCCAAGACGGTCGAGCTCGTGATCACGGCGATGGACATCTCGATCTGCTTCGCCGATTTCCCGACCGAGGCGATCGGGGACACCACTCGCCGGTTCCGCCAGCTCGGCATCGGCTACGCCAACCTCGGGGCGCTGCTGATGGCCTCCGGCCTGGCCTACGACAGCGACGGCGGCCGGGCGCTGGCCGCGGCGATCACCTCGCTGATGACCGGCACCGCCTACGCACGCTCGGCCGAGCTGGCGGGAGTCGTCGGCACCTACGACGGCTTCGAACGCAACGCGACGGCCCACACCCGGGTGATGCGCAAGCACGCGGCTGCCAACGACGCGATCCGCACCCTGCACCGCCTCGACGCTCAGGTGCACGCCGTGGCCACCGAGGCCTGGGAGCGGTGCCTCGAGGTGGGGGCCAAGCACGGCTGGCGCAATGCGCAGGCATCGGTGCTCGCCCCGACCGGCACGATCGGCTTCATGATGGACTGTGACACCACCGGCATCGAGCCCGACTTCGCGCTGGTCAAGTTCAAGAAGCTGGTCGGCGGCGGTTCGATGCAGATCGTCAACCAGACCATTCCGCGGGCCCTGGCCAAGTTCGGCTACACCGCGGAGACCGCCGAGGCCATCGTCGAGTACATCGGTGAGCACGGCCACGTGGTGGATGCTCCGGGCCTCAAGCCTGAGCACTACGAGGTGTTCGACTGCGCGATCGGCGAGCGGGCCATCAAGCCGATGGGCCACGTCCGGATGATGGCGGCCGTGCAGCCGTTCCTGTCCGGCGCCATCTCCAAGACCGTGAACATGCCCGAGTCGGCCACGGTCGACGAGATCGCGAGCGTGTACCTGCAGGGCTGGAAGCTCGGGCTGAAGGCGATCGCGATCTACCGCGACAACTGCAAGGTCGGCCAGCCACTCGGCGACGGCAAGAAGAAGCCCGCCACCGAGGAGCCGCCGGCGCCGCAGGTGGTCGAGGTGCACCGTCCCAAGCGGACTCGGCTGCCGAAGTCCCGTCCGTCGATCACCACGTCCTTCTCGGTCGGTGGCGCCGAGGGCTACATGACCGCGGGTTCCTACCCCGACGGCGGGCTGGGGGAGGTCTTCCTCAAGCTCGGCAAGCAGGGCTCCACCCTGGCCGGGGTGATGGACGCCTTCTCGATCGCGGTGTCGATCGCGCTGCAGTACGGGGTGCCGCTGGAGACCTTCGTCGAGAAGTTCACGAACATGCGCTTCGAGCCGGCGGGTATGACCGACGACCCGGACGTCCGGATGTCGTCCTCGCTGATGGACTACGTGTTCCGGCGGCTGGCCCTGGACTACCTGGACTTCGACACGCGGGCGGCCTACGGCATCTACACGGCCACGGAGCGCACGCGGTACGCGGAGACGGGCTCCTACCTGCCCGAGCCCGAGGATGAGGTCGACGAGCCCGCCGCCGCGCCGCTCGTGGTCGCCGAGGAGAAGCCGGCGGCCCCCGCCGGAGCCCGGTCCACGGCGCCGTCGCCGGCGGTGCATTCCTCCGCCGAGCTTCTCGACGCCATTCAGGGCCGGGAGTCCGACGCACCGATGTGCTTCACCTGCGGCACCAAGATGCGTCCCGCGGGCAGCTGCCACGTGTGCGAAGGCTGCGGCAGCACGAGCGGCTGCAGCTGATCGAGCGGCTGCGGCTGATCGTCCAGTTCTTCGATCAGCACTAGACTGGCTGCCGAACTAGCAACGCAGACAAGGGGATAGGGCGCGATCCGGGCCGGGGGACGCGTCAGGAAGGTCGTGCCCTCCCCTTGTCCACCGCATCGTCTGGCGGACTCTCCGCCTATCGTCAACTGCCAGGTCTCGTCGGCTGGGATTTCCTCGCCGCGACCGCCTTCGGGCGGCTGCCGATGTCGATGGTGCCGCTGGCCATCCTGACCCTGGCAACGACGGCGACCGGTTCTATCGCGATCGGCGGCGTCGCGGCCTCCGCGGCGGCCCTGGGCGAGGCGGTGGGCGGCCCCACCGGTGGAGCGCTGGCCGATCGGTGGGGGCAACGGTCGGTGCTGCTGGCCGGTGTCCTGTTGCACGTCGCGTCGCTCACGGGTTTCGCCCTGTCGGCCGGGCGGTTGGCCGACGCGCTGACGGTCGGCCTGGCGGGGCTGACCGGGCTGACCCTGCCGCAGGTGGGCGCCCTGTCGCGAGCCCGTTGGCTGGCGATCGCCCCCGGGCGCATCTCGGCGGCGTTCGCCTTCGAGGGCGTCGTCGACGAGGTCGTGTACATCATCGGTCCGGCCCTGGTCGGGCTCGTCGCGGTCGGCGTCAGCCCGCTGACGGCGACGATCGGCAGTGGGGTCCTCGTCGCGATCTTCGTCACCTGGTTCGCCACCCACTCCAGTCACCGGCAGGTGCCGCGGCGCCGGCCGGGGACCCGGTCGTCCTCGGAGCCGATGCCCTGGCCCGACCGCGCGCTGATCGGCGTCGCCTTCGTGGGAATGCTGTTGATGGGCACCTTCTTCGGTGGTTGCCAGACCGGGCTGACCGACTTCGCCAGAGCCGCCGGCATCCCCTCCGCGGGACCGCTGCTCTACGCCGCGATGGCGGTCGGCTCGGCGGCGACGACACTGGCCATGGTGGCGGTGCCCGATCGGGTCGGCCCCTGGAGCAGGTGGTTCCTGGCGGGGGCAGGGCAGACCGCCGGCGCGGTGCTGATGCTGTTCGCCCCGGACGTGCCGATGATCGTCGCCGCCGGGCTGATCGCCGGCATGTTCCAGGGGCCGTTGCTGCTCACGATCTTCAGCGTCGCCGGCTCGGTCACCCGCACGGGACGGTCCGGAATCACCATGACGCTCACCGCCAGTGGCGTCGTGCTCGGGCTGGCCACCGGAGCGGCCGTCGCGGGGCTGCTCGCCGATCGGTACGGCGCCCCGGGTGCCTTCGCGGTCGTGATCGCGGCCTCGGCCATCCTCACCCTGCTCGGCGGCACCATGGTCGTCCGGTCGCGTCAGTGAGGGCAGGGGCGCACCGGGAAGCGACCGCGGCAGTGCCGTTCTGGCTGGGTTGGCTGACACGGCGGAAACTCGCCCTCGTAGCGGGAGCCGCCCTGGGCGGGCCGACGACACCGCCAGGCGCGCCCGCGACGCGACCCGCGGTGTCCATCCACTGGGGGAGCAGTCGGCAGCGCCGACCAGCCCCATTCAGCCGACCAGCCCCATTCAGTCGGAGGCCGGCAGGTCCACGACCACAACGGTGATGTTGTCGCGTCCGCCCGCGTCGATGGCCGCCGCCACGAGCGCCTCGGCGGCCGTGTCGACGTCGGAGTCGTCGAGCAACGAGGCGATGTCGTCGTCGGTCAGCTCCGAGTTGAGCCCGTCCGAGCACAGCAGCAGACGACCCGGTCCGCTGGCCAGGGCCACGTGCGGCGGCCCGGGATCGCTCTGATCGGCGATGATCGCCCGCGTCAGCCAGAACTGGCCCTGGTGCACCCGAGCCTCCTCGGCCGTGATCTGGCCGGCCGCCAGGAGCTCCTCGGCGAAGTTGTCGTCGCGAACGAGCTGGACGAGCGTGCCATCGCGCAGCAGGTAGGCGCGGGAGTCCCCGATGCTGCCGACGTGAACCGTCCCGGCCGGATCCGCAACCGCGACGACGAGAGTCGTTCCCATGCCGGACAGACCGGGATTGCCCCGCCCGTAGTCGCGTACGGCGTTCGCCGCCTCGTCGAAGACCTGCGGCAGCATCGTCGACAGGTCGTCGGCGGACCCCGCGGCGGCCAGGCTGCGGGTCACCGCCTGCACCGCCGTCGCCGAGGCCACCTCACCACCGTTGTGTCCGCCCAGACCGTCCGCCACCACCCAGATTCCCGGCTCAGCCGCGTAGGAGTCCTCATTGCCCTCACGCACCAGACCGACGTGGGTGCGGGCAGCGAAGGTCCACCTGCGGTCTGGCCGGCCGGTGCCAATGCTCATTGGCACATTCTGGCGGGTCCGCAGCACGGCGGCGCGTTCGGTCCCCCGAACTCGGCGGAGAGGGGCCCGGCGGCGAGCCCCTTGGCGCACCACGCTGACCGCGGCTGTCTGATCTGCCCCGACCCGCCTGACTCGTCGCCTCGTCCGAGCCGTGATCTAGCCGACAGTGAGCCAACTCTGGCCGAAAGTTAATGACGCTGAAGGCTCAAGACAGCGAAACCTGAAACCGAGCGCCTTTAGGGAGTCGTCCGTGGGGATCTGTCTGGAGCGGGGGACCAGACAGATCCTCACACTCTCCGCGCTCCGGCGGACCGGCCGGCTGGGTCTCGGGGGCTCAGCCGGCGGTCCGGACCGGTTCTGCGGTCGGGCCGGACGGCGACGGGTCGGGTGACCGGGCCGGGCGCCGGGCGATTGCCCGCGACCACTCCGACACGGGCGAGCGGCCGGACACGCGGTGAAGTCACCGGTGATGCGGCAGGCTTCCGGACCCGTGGGACCCTTGCCTGCAGGGAGGGTGCCGACGATGAGCTGGATCACCGAGAACTCGGCCCTGATGTGGGTGGCCGCGGCGCTGATCCTGGCTGTCCTGGAAGTGCTGACCCTCGACTTCTTCTTCGTCATGCTCGCGGTGGGATCCCTCGCCGGTGCCGTCGCCGCTTGGGCGGGCGGTGGAATCACGGCGTCCGTCATCGTGGCCGTGACGGTCACGTTGCTGTTGCTCGTCGTCCTGCGTCCGATGCTCGTCCGCAGGCTCTCGCGGGCCCCCTCGCACAAGTCGGGAACGGCGGCCCTGCTCGGCCGCCCGGGCGACGTGCTGGAGACGGTCAACCGCTCCGGCGGCCTGGTCAAGATCGGCGGGGAGACCTGGACCGCGCGGACCGACGACCGGTTGCCGTTGCCCGTCGGGACCCGCGCTTTCGTGGTCAGGATCGAAGGGGCCACGGCCGTGATGACCGCGACGAATCCACCCGAGGACGTGACCAGGCCCCCGACCTGACCGGCCGGACGGCCGGCCTCCCGAAGCCATCACCGAACGACAGGGGAGCGACACGGACGATCTGGACGCATCGCACCTCACCGGCGCCGCGCGAGGTTGTGGTTAGGCTTCCCGGGAGGAGCGATCCAGCGGTACACCGACCACACCGGGAGAGCGGATGAACATCACCGGAGTGATCCTCACCTTCGTCCTGTTCCTGATCGTCGTCTTCGCGGTAGTCGTGGCGGTGCGCGCGGTGCGCATCGTGCACCAGGCCGAGGCGGTGATCGTCGAGCGGCTGGGGCGTTACCTGCGCACGCTCGACGCCGGTCTGCACGTGCTCGTCCCCTTCGTCGACCGAGCCCGGGTGGCGGTCGATCTGCGCGAGCAGGTCGTCTCGTTCCCCCCGCAGCCGGTGATCACCTCCGACAACCTCGTCGTCCACATCGACACGGTCATCTACTTCCAGGTGACCGACGCCAAGGACGCCGTCTACGAGATCGCCGACTACATCAGGGCGATCGAGCAGCTCACGGTCACCACCCTGCGCAACGAGATCGGCTCGCTCGACCTGGAGAGGGCGCTGACCAGCCGCGACCAGATCAATGCCCGCCTGCGCGGCGTGCTGGACGAGGCGACCGGCAAGTGGGGCATCAAGGTCAACCGGGTCGAGCTGAAAGCGATCGACCCACCCGCCTCGGTGCAGGATTCGATGGAGAAGCAGATGCGCGCCGAGCGCGACCGGCGGGCCGCGATCCTCACCGCCGAAGGCGTCAAGTCGTCGCAGATCCTCACCGCCGAGGGCGACAAGCAATCCGCCATCCTGCGCGCCGAGGGCCAGGCCCAGGCGAAGGTGCTCAGCGCCCAGGGCGAGGCACGCGCCATTCAGCAGGTCTTCGACGCGATCCACGCCGGGAATCCGGATCAGAGTCTGCTCGCCTACCAATACCTGCAGATGCTCCCGCAGATCGCCCAGGGAGACGCCAACAAGCTCTGGATCGTGCCGAGCGAGATCGGCGATGCGCTGAAAGGCCTGGGGCAGGTCGTCGGCAAGGCCGGAGTGCCCGACCCGGGGGTGGGCTGGGGGTCGTCCGGCTCGTTCGGCAAGCCGTCGCCCTGAGGCGGTCGCCGGGCACGCGCCGGCGAGAGCCTCTGGAGACGGCCGTGTCGCGACCCCGGCTCTGGCCGGCGAAGGCGTCTGAGCCGGTCGGCGGATCACGAATGGATGTGTGCTCGCCGGGGTGGCTGAGCCATCTGGGCGGAGCCCTCGGCTAGGCACCCGAGCACGGCCGGCCCGGTGTCACGCTGGACGCATGGCCAGCGAGGGCACCACGCGAATCACGATACGTCGAGCCGGGAACGGCGCGTTCGAGTTGCAGACCGGCGACGGACAATCCATCCGGATCGGAGCCGGAGGCTGTTCGCCCACCGAGCTGCTGCTGGCCGCGCTCGCCGCGTCGATCGCCACCGACATCGACGCCGTCGTGTCACGCCGCGCGGAGCCGTCCGCCTTCGAGGTGGACGCCAGCACCGAGGCCTCCCGAGGTCCGAGCGGCAACACTCTCGGCCAGATCGACCTCGGCGTCCGGCTGCACCTTCCCGAGGACGGCGCCGGCACGGCCGCCAGGGCCCTCGCCCCGCGAGCGGCGCAGTATTCGACCGAGCGGACCTCCGCGATCGCCAAGGCCATTCAGGCCCAGACCCCGATCTCCGTCAAGCTCGAATGATCCCGGCCGCGAGATGAGCGGCACATCGAGCGACCGGGATCTACTCGAAGCGGCTGACGTCGCCGGCGCCGGTCCGGGCGACGACCGGCTCCGGCCCTGACAGGTCGATCACCGAGGTCGGCTCGGTGCTGACCCCGACGCCGTCGGGTGCCGAATCGATAACGGCATCGACCACGTGCTCCAAGGCCTCGGCGACCTCCCAGCCGACTCCCATCGCCTCGGTCTGGTCGGGCAGGATCAACGTGGACGACTGCAGCGGCTCGCCGAGAAGGTCGACGATCGCGTTCACCAGCGGCGTGCCCGGGATCCGCACCCCGACCGTCTTCTTCTTCGGGTGCTGCATGCGGCGGGGCACCTCACCGGTCGCCGGCAGGATGAAGGTGTACGGGCCGGGGGTCAGCGATTTGATGAGCCGGAAGTAGGCGTTGGAGATCGTCACGAACTGACCGAGCTGCGCGAAGTCGCTGCACACCAGCGTGAAGTGATGCTTGTCGTCGAGATGCCGGATGCGACGGATGCGGTCCAGTCCGTCCCGGTTCCCCAGCGCGCAACCGAGGGCGTACCCGGAGTCGGTCGGGTAGGCCACCAGCTCACCGTCGCGCAGGCGGGAGACCACCTGGGAGATGAGCCGCTGCTGCGGATCCACCGGGTGGATGTCGTAGTAGACGGCCATGGGCGTCAGCCTACGACCCTCGGGGGCGGCGCGCCGATCGGCCCGGACGCCACCGTGCGCACTGAACCTCGTGCGGTGCAACAGGTTCACGCCCACAGCGGTCAGAATGCAGGTTTCGGGCGGGACCTGTGGTTGTGACAGGCTGACCGCATGGCAGATCTTCGACAGGTGGACGTGACCCGCCTGGACACCGGTGTGTACGAGGCGCGCAACGCCCGCGGCGGCACGCTGCGATTCGGCAGCCAGGCCGGGGACGACTTCACCCCGGTCGAACTCCTCCTCGCGGCCCTCGCCGGCTGCTCGGCGGTGGACATCGACGTCGTCACCGGCCGGCGCAGCGAACCGGTCCGTTTCGACGTCACCGCCACCGCCGAGGTGATCCGGGACGACGACGGCAATCGCCTGCACGACGTCGCGGTCACCTTCCATCTCGACTTTCCTACCGGTCCCGCCGGCGATCAGGCCCGCAAGGTGGCCCCCGCGGCCGCCCGAGCCAGCCACGACAAGAGCTGCACGGTCAGCCGCACGATCGAACTCGGGACGCCGGTGACGATGACCCTGGAGCTGGACTCGCCCGCCCCCTGAGCCGGGTCGGGCCGATCCACGCGGGCCGGGGAGGCGCAACCGAGGAGCCGGGACGACGCCACACCTTCGGCGATCCCCGGCCACGCATTCGCGATCCCCTGGTGTCGTGATCGGTTCCTCAACCGCCGTGGCCTTAGGGTGCGACGGGAAGTAAACGCTGCAGTGTCGGTTTCCGAGCGGGATGCCTGATCAGGCGGAGGCCCGCCCGGCGTAGCGGAGCTACGTGGGCGCGGCCGACAACGCCATCAGGCGCCCGCTCGGGAAGCGACACGCAGTGTTTATTTGCCGGCGGACCCTTAGGGTGGGGCAGCACATAACGCGACGAGAGAGGACGAGCGTGTTCGGTCGGGTTGCGATCGTCAACCGTGGCGAGGCCGCCATGCGGTTGATCCACGCCGTTCGGGAGATGTCGGCGGAGTCGGGGCGGCACATCACGGTGATCGCCCTGCACGTGGAGTCGGAGCAGAACGCGCGCTTCGTCCGGGAGGCCGATGTCGCCGTCAATCTCGGGCCCGCCTCCGCCCGGCCGTATCTGGATCATGGCGTGCTCGAGCGCGCGCTGCGTCAGACCCGGGCCGAGGCCGCCTGGGTCGGTTGGGGTTTCGTCGCCGAGGACGCGAGCTTCGCCGACCTGTGCGCCCGGATCGGGGTCACCTTCGTGGGCCCCGACGGGGAGGCGATGCGCAAACTCGGCGACAAGATCGGCTCCAAGCTCATCGCCGAGGAGTCCGGTGTGCCCGTCGCCCCGTGGAGCCGCGGGTCACTCGACACCCTGGACGACGCGCTCGCCACCGCGGACACGCTCGGCTATCCGCTCATGCTCAAGGCGACCGCCGGCGGTGGCGGCCGGGGCATTCGGGTGGTGCACGGCGCGGACGACCTGCGGGCCGTCTACCAGCTGACCCGGGACGAGGCCCAGCGCGCGTTCGGCAACGACGCCGTGTTCCTGGAGAGCCTGGTCACCGGGGCCCGTCACGTCGAGGTGCAGGTGATCGCCGACAGCCACGGCACGGCCTGGGCGCTCGGGGTCCGGGACTGCAGCGTGCAACGCCGCAACCAGAAGGTGATCGAGGAGTCCGCCTCGCCCGTGCTCGACGCCGACTCGCGCCGCACACTGCTGGAGTCGGCCGAACGACTCGCGGTCAGTGTCGGCTACTGCGGGGCGGCCACGGTCGAGTTCCTCTTCGAGCCCGCCTCGCGAACGGCGGCCTTCCTCGAGGTCAACACCCGGTTGCAGGTGGAACACCCGGTCACCGAGCTGGTCACCGGCTTCGACCTGGTCAAGGCCCAGCTGCACGTCGCCGCCGGCGGCCGGCTCGCCGGGGAGCGCCCGACCGAGGTCGGTCACGCGGTCGAGGCCCGGCTCAACGCCGAGGATCCGGATCGCGACTTCGCCCCCGCTCCCGGACGGGTGGTCCTGCTCGACCTGCCGTCCGGCCCCGGCGTCCGGGTCGACACGGGGTTGGCCGAGGGCGACACCATCCCGGCCGACTTCGACTCGATGATCGCGAAGATCATCGGGTACGGCCGTGATCGCAACGAGGCGCTGGCGCGGCTGCGACGAGCGCTGTCCGACACCCACGTCGTGATCGAAGGCGGCGCCACCAACAAGAGCTTCGCGCTCGACCTGCTCGCGCAGTCCGAGGTGATCGACGGCAGCGCCGACACCGGCTGGATCGACCGGGCCCGCGCCCACGGTCGGCTGATCGATCACACCCATGCCGGTGTGGCCCTGGTCGCGGCCGGGATCGCCTGCTACGAAGACGCCGAACGCGCTGAGCTGCAACGCTTTCTGGCCACCGCCCATGGTGGGAGGCCGCAGGCGAGCCACGGTCTGAGCCGGTCCTTCGACCTGAAGCTGCACGGCGGCGCGCACACCGTCTCGGTCTCCCAGGTCGGGCCGGAACGCTACCGGGTACGGGTGGACGCCAACGACGTCGTCGACGTCAACCTCGAGCGGCGCGATGACTTCAAGATCCGGCTCGGCGTCAACGGGCGGTCGCACCGCGTGCTGGTGGC
>JBDIAG010000013.1:0-18883 GCA_039812305.1 Actinomycetales bacterium
GCCGGCTCGTCCACCCGAGTCCCGAGGATGCCGCGGCCGGCCCGCTCCAGGTGGTCGTCGCGCCGGTCCGGGCCCTGCTGGCCCCGGTGGTCAAGGGGCTCGGTGATCTCAAGCCGGTCTCGCTGCGTCCCGGGCAGTTCGTCGATCTGGACGAGGTGATCCAGGCCCTCGTCGACGCCGCCTACACGCGTACCGACATGGTGGAGCGACGCGGCGAGTTCGCCGTCCGCGGTGGCCTCATCGACGTCTTCCCGCCGACCGTCGACCATCCCCTGCGGGTCGAGCTCTTCGGCGACGAGATCGAGGAGGTGCGGGCCTTCTCGGTGGCCGACCAGCGCTCGCTGCACCTCGTCCCGGAGGGGGTCTGGGCGCCGCCGTGCCGGGAGATCCTCCTGACCGACTCGGTCCGGAAGCGGGCGGAGGCCCTCAAGGCCAGGCTGCCCGGCGCGCTCGACATGCTGGACAGGCTCGCCGCGGGCATCGCGGTCGAGGGGATGGAATCGCTGGCGCCCGCCCTGGTCGACGGCATGCAGCCGGTCACCGATCTGCTGCCGAAGGGTTCGCTGGCGGTCGTGATCGAGCCCGAGCGGGTGCGGGCCCGGGCCCACGACCTGCTCGCCACCACCAACGAGTTCCTCGCCGCGGCCTGGTCGAACGCCGCCGCCGGCAACGCCACGCCGGTCGACCTGTCCGAGGCGTCGTTCCACACCCTGGGCCAGGTCCGCCACGACGCCCTGGCCGCCGGTGTCGCCTGGTGGCAGATCACGCCGTTCGAGGTGGATACCGACCTGGCGCCGGAGCCCGGCGCGGACGCGGAGTCCGGCGAGCAGCTCAACGTGGCGGCCCGTCCGGTGGCCGGCTACGCGGGCGACGTCGGCAGCGTCGTCGCCGACATCGCCCGGCTGCTGGGCGCGTCCTGGCGGGTGGTGATCACCACCGCCGGGCACGGCCCGGCCAAGCGGGTCGCCGAGATGCTGGGCGAGGCCGACGTCGCCGCCCGCGTGGTGGACGCGGTCGAGCAGGTGCCGCCGGCCTCCGTCGTGCAGGTGACGACGGCTCCGGTCGGGTCGGGCTTCGTCGCCGAACAGCTGCAGCTGGCCCTGCTCACCGAGACCGACATCATCGGCCGTGCCGGGGTGGTGGCCGGCACGCGGGACATGCAGCGGATGCCGAGCCGGCGCCGCCGCCAGGTCGACCCGCTCAGCCTGCGCCCCGGCGACCACGTTGTCCATGCCCAGCACGGAGTCGGCAAGTTCGTCGAGATGATCTCCCGCACGGTCGGTTCCGGCCGGGAGCGGGCCACGCGCGAGTACCTGGTGATCGAGTACGCGCCGTCGCGCAAGGGCCAGCCCGGCGATCGCCTCTACGTCCCGAGCGACTCCCTCGACCAGGTCAGCCGCTACGTCGGCGGTGGCGAGACCCCGACCCTGAACAAGATGGGCGGGGCCGACTGGTCGCGGACGAAGGCGCGGGCCCGCAAGCACGTCCGCCAGATCGCCGGCGAGCTGATCCGCCTCTACTCGGCCCGGATGGCCACCTCCGGGCACGCCTTCTCGCCGGACACGCCCTGGCAGCGCGAGCTGGAGGACGCCTTCATCTACGTCGAGACCCCCGACCAGCTCGCTACGATCGAGGAGGTCAAGGCCGACATGGAGAAGCCGATCCCGATGGACCGGCTGATCTGCGGCGACGTCGGCTACGGCAAGACCGAGATCGCCGTCCGGGCGGCCTTCAAGGCGGTGCAGGACGGCAAGCAGGTGGCCGTGCTGGTGCCGACCACGCTGTTGGTCAGCCAGCATCACGAGACCTTCAGCGAGCGCTTCGCCGCATTCCCGGTGACGGTCAAGGCGCTGTCCCGCTTCCAGAGCGAGTCCCAGTCGAAGGACGTCCTGGACGGGTTGCGCGACGGCAGCATCGACGTCGTGATCGGCACCCACCGGCTGCTCTCCGGCACCGTCACGTTCAAGGACCTCGGTCTCGTCATCGTGGACGAGGAGCAGCGGTTCGGCGTCGAGCACAAGGAGACGCTCAAGCAGTTGCGCACCAACGTCGACGTGCTGGCGATGTCGGCCACGCCGATCCCGCGGACGCTGGAGATGGCGATCACCGGCATCCGCGAGATGTCGACGCTGGCCACCCCGCCGGAGGAGCGCCATCCGGTGCTCACCTACGTCGGCGGCTACGACGAGAAGCAGGTCGCCGCGGCCATCCGCCGGGAGCTGCTGCGCGAGGGGCAGGTCTTCTACATCCACAACAAGGTGGAGACGATCTCCCGCGCGGTCGGCCGGCTGGCCGAGCTGGTGCCCGAGGCCCGGATCGCCGGCGCCCACGGCAAGATGAGCGAGCACCGCCTCGAGCAGGTGATCAACGACTTCTGGGAGAAGCGGGTCGACGTGCTGGTCTGCACGACGATCGTCGAGACCGGGCTGGACATCTCCAACGCGAACACCCTCATCGTCGAGCGTTCGGACGTGCTCGGGCTCTCCCAGCTGCACCAGCTGCGCGGCCGGGTCGGCCGCGGCCGGGAGCGGGCCTACGCCTACTTCCTCTACCCGACCGAGAAGCCGCTGACCGACACCGCGCAGGACCGGCTGGCCACCATCGCCGCGAACACCGATCTCGGTGCCGGCATGGCGGTGGCGATGAAGGACCTGGAGATCCGCGGCGCCGGCAACCTGCTCGGCGGCGAGCAGTCCGGGCACATCGCCGGGGTCGGCTTCGACCTGTACGTGCGGATGGTGGGGGAGGCGGTCGCCGATCTGCGCGGCGGCACCGACGGAGAGGAGTCCGAGGCCGCCGACATGAAGATCGAACTGCCGGTGGACGCCCACCTGCCGCACGACTACATCGCGCACGAACGCCTCCGGCTGGAGGCCTACCGCAAGCTCGCCGCCGCCACCACGGACGAGGGCATCGACGACGTCGTGGCCGAACTGATCGACCGGTACGGCGAGCCGCCCGAGCCGGTGCGCAACCTGGTCGCGGTGGCCCGGTTCCGGGTGAAGGCCCGGGCCGCCGGGGTCGTCGAGGTGACCGCGCAGGGCCGGCACATCCGCTTCGCCCCGATGGAACTGCCCGAATCGGCGACGCTGCGGCTGAAGCGGCTCTTCCCGGGCTCGCTGATCAAGCCCGCGGTCAGGACGGTCCTGGTTCCGCAGCCGATGACCGCCCGCGTCGGCGGCCGTCCCATCCGGGACGTGCAGTTACTGGAGTGGTGTTCGGCATTCCTGGACGCCGTCCTGGGATAGGAACCACCGGGCCCGGCCCACGCCCCTGCCGGTCGGCCGGCGCACGCGCCGGGACCGGTGCCGAGCAGCCATCTGTTCGCGCGTTGGCCAGGTATGTGTCGAGCGGCCGGCGATCGCTGGCTGCTCGGCCGACAACCGGTCAGCGCGCGAACACCTGGTCGATCGAGTAGCCGGATGCGGAAGTGGTGTTCGGCATTCCTGACGCCGTCCTGGGATAGGGAACCCCCGGCCACCGTTCGGTCCCGGGCCGCATACGTGTCGGGACCGGTGCCGAGCAGCCATCTGTTCGCGCGTTGGCCAGGTATGTGTCGAGCAGCCGGCGATCGCTGGCTGCTCGGCCGACAACCGGTCGACGCGCGAACACCTGGTCGATCGAGCAAGCCATCGCGCCGCGTCGGGATTGCTCCGGTTTGATCCGAATCTCACGTGAGAGTAGGGTCGGGCAGCGACCGACGACAGCCTGAAGATTGGGTGTTCGTGCGTGACGTGGGTTTCGCTGCGCGGGGGCAGTCGAACGACACTGCGAGAGTCCTTCGATGTCCGCCGCAACAACTTCGACCTGATTCGACTACTCCTGGCCGGGACCGTCGCCGTCTGCCACGCCATGGTGCTGGGCGGCGGGAGTCAGCCCTGGTTCGGTATCTCCAGCCTGGCCGATCTCGGCCTCGACGGCTTCTTCCTACTCAGTGGGTTCCTGGTCACCCGTAGCTGGCTGACGCTCGACGACTTCTGGCGGTATGCCTGGCACCGGTTCCTGCGGATCATGCCCGGCTACTGGGTGTGCCTGCTGGTGCTGGCCTTCGTCGTGGCCCCGCTCGCCCTGGTGCTCGAAGGCCGCCCGGTCGCCGCGATCTTCACCGCGCCGGACTCGGCGCCCCGGTTCCTCGCGGTCAACTCCGGGCTGATGGTCTTCCAGTACGAGATCGCCTCGGTGTTCGCGGACAATCCCTACCGGCTCCGGGTCGACGGGTCGCTGTGGACGCTGATCCTGGAGGCCGGGTGCTACGTCGTCCTGGCCCTCTTCGGACTGCTCGGCGTCCTGGCCCGGCGCCGGATCGTCGTGCCGCTCTTCGCCGCCCTGCTCTGGCTGCTGGCCACCCTGTACGACGCCGGCATCCACCTCGGCGTCGGCGACGAGACGCTGCGGATGCTGATGCTGTTCATGATCGGCGCGAGCTTCTACCTCTTCGCCCACCGGGTGCCGATGACCGGAGCCCTGGCCGGGCTGGCGGCGTTCGTCTTCGTCGTGAGTCTCGTCACGCTGGAGAACTACCGCACGATCGGTGCCGTGCCGTTCGCCTACGTCCTGATCTGGCTGGCCGCAGGTCTCTCCCGGACGGTGCGGTTGAGGGTCGACCTGTCCTACGGCGTGTACATCTACCACTGGCCGGTGGCGCAGCTGCTCATGCTGACGGCCGCCTCGAAACTGCCGATACCGCTCTTCGTGGTCACCTGTCTCGTCCTTGTCGTGCCGATCGCGCTGGCCTCCTGGTTCGGCGTCGAGCGGCGAGCGCTACGCCGCAAGAACGTGCGTTTCCCGCGGTGGGTGCCGGGGGCCAGGGCCCGCCCCGCTCCGGCCCCCGCCGACGCGGCCAACCTCGGGGCCGGCGGCCGGCCCGGATTCTGACCTGCCGGGTTTGGTGGGGTTGGTGGCGATTCCTTACAGTCAAGCTCTGAGTTCGACGTCGAACGGTGATGCGTCCCCGATTCAGAGAGCGACCCTTCCTCAGCATGAGACTCCTCTTCGTCTGCACCGGCGACATCTGCCGGTCGCCGCTGGCCGTGTTCGTCCTTCGGGCACGCCTCGAGCCCGCGGCATGGTTGAGGCTGGAGAGCGCCGGGACGCAGGCCGCGGTGGGTAGGCCGATGACGGTCGAGGCGGCGTGGCTCGCGCGGGAGCACGGCGCCACCGGTCTGGCCCCCACCGACCATGTCTCGCGGCCGGTCACCACCTCCCTCGTCGAGTCGGCCGACCTCGTTCTCACCATGACGAAGGACCAGCGACGGGACGTGGTGGGCCTCGTCCCGCGCGCGCTGCGGCGGGCCTTCACCGTGCGTCAGTTCGCCGCCCTGGCCGAGGCGCTCGACGCCGGCCAGCGCTCGGCCGTCGCGGCCGAGCAGACCCCGGCCGCGCGGTGGGACCAGTTCGTGCGGGCGGTCGGGCAGGTGCGGCTCATGACGGCACCGCCTCGGGAGGAGGACGTGCTGGACCCGTACGGAAAGTCCGACGGGGCCTACCGGCAGTGCGCCGCTCAGCTGATGCCCGCGCTCGGCGTGGTCGAGGGGGCGTTGCGGCTGGTCGGCGACGTCGCGGTCCCGGCGGACGGCCCGGCGGCTTCATGACCGGGCGGAGACTGCTCCACTTCGCGGCCTTCCTGCTCATCCCGGCCCTCAGCGCCGTCACACCGCTGATCGCGATCCCGGCGATCACGGCGACCGCGGGGGCGGCCGGCTGGGAGGCCTACGCCCTCGGCCTGTCGGTCGGCCTCGCGGCGGGCACGCTGATCGAGCTCGGCTGGCCGCTGACCGGGCCGCAGCGGGTGGCGGCCGAGACGCCGGGACAGCGGTGGGCGACCCTGGTCTCCTCGATCCGGACGCGGCTGATCGCCCTGGCCGTCCTGGGCCCGGTGGCGGTCGGGGTGTCGATCGTCCTGGCCCGCAACGCCGGCTTCGACTATGTCGCCGCCGCGGCTCTGGTGACGCTGGCCTCGGGAGCCGCCGGCGTCTCCGGCAACTGGTACTTCATCGGGGTCGGCCGGCCGATGCGCATCCTCGGCTCGGACGCCCTGCCGAAGGCGATCATCATCACCGTGGCCTCGCTCACGCTGCTCGCGGGCGCGCCCCTGGAGGTGGTGCCGGCCGGCTACGTGCTGGCGGTGACGATCAGCCCGATCGCCAGCCTGCTGATGGCCCGGCAGGACCGCGAGGCCCCGGCCCGCTTCACCCTGGCCGACGACCTGGCGACCATCCGGCTCCAGCTGTCGGCGCTGGGCGGGCGCTCCATCGCGGCGCTCTACGTGGCACTGCCGGTGACCCTGGTGAGCGTCTTCGCGCCGGGCGCGGTCGCCGCCTTCGCGGCGGCCGAGCGCCTGATGCGGATGGCCCTGACGATCCTGCTGGCCGTGCCCAACGCGCTGCAGAACTGGCTCGGCTCGGCGGACGGCGCGCAGCAGCGGCGGGACCGGGCCCTGCGCGCGATCATGCTCAACGCCAGCGTGGGGGTCGTCTCGGCCATCGGCTTCACGGTGGTGACGCCGTGGGTCAGCACCGTCCTGTTCACCGGCACCGTCGAGGTGGCGTGGCCGCTGGCCGCGCTGGCCGGCACCGTGCTCGCCCTGGTCTGCGTGTCGCGCGCGACCGGACCGCTCGCCCTGGTGCGGTACAACCGGGTGCGGGCCATCACGGTCTCCGCGCTCGTGGCCGCCGTGATCGGCGTCCCGGCGATCTGCCTGCTCGCCGCCCACGCCGGTGCCCGGGGGGCGATGGCGGGGGAGATGCTCGCCGAGATCACCGCGATCTGCGTCCAGGTCGCCGCCCTGGTGGCGGCCATCCGCCGCGATCGGCAACGGGACGACGGCCCGTCCTGACCGGCCGCCCATCCGGCGTGCGCTTGCCCAACTCTTACGTCCTAGTAGGGTTTGGCCAGGAGAACCACGAAACCCCCTATGAATCTGGACGCGATCACGCTGTTTGCTGACGGGCGGCACGAGGTGACGGACAACGCACGACGACGCACGACGACGGGCGACACGCGGTGACTGACCAGGACGACCGGAACCACGCGCGGACGGGCTGGCAGCGGCGGGACGTCCTGCGCGCCGGCCTGGTCGGTGCCGGCGGGCTGCTCGCGGGCGGGCTGGGCGGCTGCGCCATCGGCCGGGGTGATGCACCGCAGGAGGATTCCCGACCGAGCGAGGGTCTGACGACCGAGCGGGAGCCGACCGCCTTCCCGGTGGCCGTCGCCGACGACAAGCGCGGCTTCGTCGATGCTGCCGATCGTCCGTTCCACTACATCGCGGACACCGCCTGGAACGCGATCAGCCGCCTGACGGACGAGTCGTTCTCCAGACTCGCCACCGCCCGCCGGGACCGGGGCTTCACCGCCCTGCAGATGTCCGTCCTCGATTTCGCGCCCGACCGCGGCAACGCCTACGGCCGGCGGCCGTTCACCTCGACCGGCGCGCTCGACCAGCCGGCGCTGGCGGGCGGCGACGACTACTGGGGCCACCTCGACACCTGCCTGGACACCTGCGAGAAGCTCGGCCTGCTCGCCTGCCTGGTGCCCTCCTGGTACGGCGGCTGGGGGGACGCCTGGCGCGGTTACGTCACGCGGGACAGGGCGGTCGCCTACGGGAGGTTCCTGGGCGAGCGCTACGGCGGGCGCGACAACATCTGGTGGCTGCTGGGCGGCGACAACGTGCCCACCGCACAGGGCAACGACGTCGAGGGGGTGCCCGGCGGGCTCGACCGCGGGCCGCGCGTCGAGGAGACGATCGCGATGGGACGGGCGCTGCTGGAGGCGTCCTCGGTCACGCCGCTGATGTCGTACCACACGGCGCGCACCGAGTCGGTGGAGGAGTACTTCGGCGAGGAGCCCTGGTACACCATCGCGGCCGCGTACAGCGCCGCGGACCCGGTCCCCGTCGTCGCGGCCGAGTATGCCCGCCCGCGGGTGCGGCCGGTCGTCCTCTGGGAGAACTACTACGACGGGCGCACCGAGGAGCCGATCCTGGACCGCCGGGCCCTGCGGGCGCAGGCGTACCAGGCGCTGCTCACCGGCGCGGCCGGCCTCGCCTACGGCCACGAGCGGGTCTGGCCGCTGCTCGACGGCTGGACCGAGGCCCTGGACGCCCCGTCGGCCCGGGACATCGGGATCCTCGCCGCGATCGTGAACACCTACGTCCCCGGCTCGCTCACCCCGGTCTCGACGGCCGGACGGGCCGCCGGGTTCGTCCGGGACGGATACGGCGAGGCCGGCACGGCCGGCCTGGTGACCGCCGCCCTGACCCCGGGCGACAGCGGGGCGCTGGCCTACTTCGGCGAGAAGCGGGCCAGCGTGACGATCGACACGACGGCCCTGGACCCGGACGCCACCTTCACGATCCTCTGGATCGACCCGGCGACCGGAGAGCAGTTCCACGTCGGGGAGAACAGATCCGGCACCGACCTGGCGGTGAGCTGGCCGTCCTCGTGGGCCGACGCGGTTCTCGTCCTGGCGCGCTGACCTACGCGCCGACCGTCACCCGGCCGCCGCGGATGTCGGAGTAGATCGCCAGCGAGCGTTGGCCGAGCGAGTCGTCGGAGAGCCGCTCGCGCTGGATCCGCAGGGCGTCCGCGCGCATCTTGCGCAGCGTCTCCGGCTCCTCCACGAGTTCGGCCACGGCCTCCACCAGCTCGGTGGACTCCCGGCACAGCGTCCCGGTCTCGCCGTGCAGGATCACGTCGCGATTGCCCACGATGTCGGTGGCCACCGACGGCAGCCCGATGGCCTGTGCCTCCATCAGCGCGATCGGCATGCCCTCCCAGCGGGTCGGGAACAGGAACACGTCCGCGCCGGCGAGCCGGCTGAGCACCTGGTCGTGCGGGAGCCAGCCGGTGACCTCGACCGGGGCGTCGCCGAGCCAGCGTTCCCGCTCGTCCGGCGTGCCGTCCCCGATCCACACGAAGTCGGCGCGATCGGAGAGGGCCCGGGCGACCTGGGCGAAGCGATCCGGGGCCTTCTGCTCCATCACCCGTCCGGTGCTGACCACCACCGGGCGCGACTGCTCGCTGCCCTCGCCGATCGGCAGCGCGTCGATCGGGATGCCGTTGGTGAGCACGTGGCACCCGGTGACGCCGAGCCGTCGCCGGGTGACCTCGGCCTCGGACTCGGACACCAGGATCAGGCCGTCGCAGCGGCGCAGCAGCGCCCGCTCCATCGCCAGTGCCACCCGATTGGACAGCGCCGAGCTCTGGCCGCGCAGGAACGCCCAGCCGTGCGGGGAGTAGACGATGACCGGTACGCGCCGGCGCACCGAGGGGATGACGCGGCCGGCCACGCCGGCGAAGGTGGAGTGCAGGTGCAGCACGTCGATGTCGGTGTCGCTCAGTTCGGCGACCGTGCGGCCGAGGTCGAGCACGGAGGCGGCCCGGCCGCGGTACCGCACCTCGACCCGGCGCACCTGAGGGGGGAAGCGCTGGTCGAGCTCCTCCGGGGACGGCACGGCGGGCTTGCGGGAGTAGACGACGGTCACGTCGTGCCCCAGTTCGGCCTGCCTGGCCGCGAGGGCGGCGATCGCGGCCAGAACTCCGGCGATGAGGGTTTCGGTGACGTGGACGATTCTCACTGTGGGGCCTCCTGGTGGCGGCTAGTGGCGATGAATAGCCCGAAGAAGAGGGGTAGTTGGGGTGTGATGTGGCGGATGTAGGAGCCGTAGTCCGGCTCGAAGGCGGTCTGGACCATGAGGTAGGCGAGGAGGAAGGCCAGCGGCGCGGTGTAGGGGCCGGACGATCCGACGGCCCGGTGCAACCGGCCGACGAGGATGGCCCAGCACACCGCCAGGAAGCTGCCGGCGAGCAGTTGCAGCGCGCTGCCGGAGGTCAGGAGCTTCAGCGGGAAGGCGAGCAGGAGCATCATCACGCCGGAGTTGAGCCACTGCGGCGCGAATCCCTGGCCGCCGACGATGTCGTCGATCTGGGTGGAGCGATCGATGTCGAGGGAGTTGTTGACGTCGGTGCGGAAGAACGTCAGCGGCGATCCGAAGGCCACCTCGAAGGCGATGATCGCGGCCGCGAATCCGATCATGACGACCGGCACGAGCAGCCACGCGGACTTCAGCCGGGGCAGCAGGATGCGGAAGGCCACGTAGAAGGCGACGACCAGGAACCAGTACTCCCGCACGAAGCCCGCGTACAGCAGGGCCGCCACCAGCCAGCAGAACTCGAAGACGATCGACCTGCGCGCCAGCAGCAGGAACGCGGCGAGGGGGAGGACGAAGAACTCCTTGGAGTACTGCGACAGGTAGACCGCCCCGAGCAGCAGCGACCCGGCGGCGAGCCCGATCGCGGGCATGGAGAGCCGCGGGATCTGCCGCCAGCCGATGGCGGCGACGATCAGCACCGCGAACAGCCCGTACGCCAGGACGGGGAAGATCCCGGGGATCGATCCGAGCCCGGTCACCCGGTAGAGCCAGCCGGTCGTGCTGTAGGAGCTCCATCCGTCCGCCTGCAGCTCGCCGGACATGAAGCGCAGGATCGTGGATTCGTCCAGGAAGATCTTGGCGGGCAGGAACCGGTGGCTGGTGTAGGCGATGAGGGCGCCGGCGCCGAGGGCGACGAGGACCACCCAGTACTTCAGCGGGTCCAGCGCGAAGGCGGACCGCGGGTCCTCGACGGGGTCGCGTCGGGCGGGGGTGGACGATGTCACGCCGGCGGTCACGGCCGGGTCCCGTCGCGGGCGGCGTCGGGGTCGACGGCGTCGGGGTCGGCGGCGTCCAGGCCCGCCGCCGCGAGCGCGACGCCGGTGAGCACCTGCGATCCCGCCGCCCAGTCGTACCGCTTCGCGGACTGGGTGCCGGTGGCGGCCAGCCGGGCCCGCAGCTCGGGGTCGGCGTGGAGCCGGGCGACCGCCTGCGCCAGAGCGGCCGGGTCGTCGGAGGGGATCACGATCGATCCGCCGATGTCCTCGGCGAGCTCGGTCTGGCCGGGCACCCGGGTGACGACGCAGGGCGTCCCCGCCGCCGCGGACTCGATGATCTTGAAGGGCGAGACCCCGGTGGCGCTGGCGGCGTCGGCGTGCCGCGTCGCCAGCGTGATCTCCGCCCGGGCGGCGGCACGGGCGACCTCGGCCTTCGGCTGCCGCCCGAGATAGCGGACGCGCGGGTCGCCGCACGTCCGGACGGCCTCGGCCAGGTGACCGTCGCCGATGAAGTGCAGCCCGAGATCCCGCGGCCAGGCGGGATCGCTGAGGGCGGCGAGCACGGTGTCGATGCCCTGCCAAGGGGCCATGTTCCCGAAGAAGAGCGCGTGCGGCTCGGCCGGCTCGGCCGCCGCGGCCTCCCGGGCCCGGTCGAACAGCTCCACGTCCACCCCGTTCGGGAGGACGGTGACGCTGTCCCGTCCGTCCGGGCGCACGGTGGCGACCCACTGGGCGAGGCCCTCGCTGGGCGTGACGATCCGGGTGGCGTCGCGGATCGACTCCAGGGCCACCCTGGTGATCCAGGGCACCCGGCGCGTCCACGGGTTCGAGTCGTAGAGGTCGTCCAGATTGCCCTGCACGAACAGCACGGTCGGGCGTCCCCGGCGCTGCCAGCGCCGGCTGATCAGGGCGATGAACGGACTCCAGCGGGCCAGCAGCACGTCGCCCGGCCGGGACAGGCGGGCGCGGCCGACGACGCTGAGGATCCGCCAGGCCTTGCGGGCGGCGCCCGGCAGCCAGGCCGGGCCGTCGCCCTCCTGGGTGAAGACGCGCACCCGGAACCGGTCGTCGCCCAGGCGCGCACGCGTTCCGCGCAGGTGCGCCCCCGCCGCGGTCGAGTCGACGGTGCGCTCCACCCAGACAAGCGTGAGCGAGATCTCGTGGTGCCTCATCGTGCGCAGGTCGTTCGCCCTTCTCTCCATGTCGCAGCTGTGTAACGACTGCGCGAAATACTGCCCTATGTGCAGGTTCCGGCCAAACTTTTGTGCCTTATCACACGAGGTGGGCGGCTCCGCCGGGTAGATCCCGCATTCGTACCAAATGCCGAAGGCGGTAATAACGCAAATGGACCTCAACCGGGCGGTGGTAATCTCGAACGGCCGAACGTTGAGAGGTCAGCTGGGCGGGCGTCGATTTCCCGCCGCACACGTCGGGAAATCTAGGCTTGGGAGCCCTCATCCGCATGGGTATGAAGGATTACGCGCGCATTCTGCGCCGGTCGTGGCTGATGATCGTGGTCGCCGCGCTGATCGGCGTGATCGCCGCGTGGACGGTGACATCGACCAGGACCTCGCAGTACGCGGCCACCAGCGCCGCCTTCGTCTCCAGCGATCGCAGCGGCACGCTGGCCGAGCTCACCCAGGGCAACGCCTTCACCGAAGGCCGGGTCAGCACCTACGCCAAGCTGGCGTCCGAGCCGATCGTGACGCAGCCGGTGATCGACGACTTCGACCTCGGCGTCACGCCGCAGCAGTTCGCCGACAAGCTCACGGTCACGATCCCGGTCGACACCACGATGATCGAGATCACCGTGCAGGACGCCTCGCCGAGTGTGGCCGCCAATCTCGCGAACGCGGTGATGACCAGCCTGCAGACGACGGTCGCCGAGATCGAGACGTCGACCACGCCGGTCACCACCCCGGGTGCCGCACCCGCCCAGGCCGCCCCGCCGGTGAAGATCACCCAGGTCCGGTTCGCCGAGAAGCCGACCTCGCCGGTCAGCCCGAACCTCCTGCTCAACCTGGCCATCGGCCTGTTCGCCGGCATCGCCCTGGGCGCGCTGGCCGGGATCATCCGGGACATGGTCGACGTACGCATCCGCACGCTGGACGAGTTCGAGGGGCTGACCCCGATCCCGGTCGTCGGGGTGGTTCCGCAGCGCTCGAAGGGCCGCCCGGGCGTGGTCGACTGGACGCCGAACGATCCGGGGGACGCCTTCGACGAGTCGTTCCGCATCCTGCGCACGAATCTGCAGTTCCTCGACGTGGACGGCCCGGCGACCTTCATCGTCACCTCACCCCGCAGCGGCGACGGGAAGTCGACGGTGCTGGCGAACCTCGCCGTCGCGATCGCCGCGAACGGGTCACGCGTGCTCGTCGTCGACGCGGATCTGCGCCGGCCCCAGGTGCACGACCAGTTCGGCATCGAGGGTGGCGCCGGGCTGACCGACATCCTCATCGGACGGGCCGAACTGGCCGACGTCGTCCAGCCCTGGCGGTCCGAGCGTCTGCACGTCCTGGCCTCCGGGCGGGTACCGCCGAACCCGAGCGAGCTGCTCGGCTCCGCCCACATGCACGAGTTCATGCAGCAGGTGCAGAACACCTACGAGGTGGTCCTCTACGACTGCGCGCCGGTGCTGCCGGTGCCGGACGCGGCCATCCTCTCCCGCCACGTCGGCGGCGTGCTCCTGGTCACCTCGATCGACCGGTCGCGGCGCGACCAGGTCCGCGGCGCGCTGCGAGCCTTGGAGCGGGTGCACGCCCGGATCTCCGGGATCGTCGTCAACCGGCTCACCGCGCGCGGCGCCATGTCGTACCTGGCCGAGCCCTACCAGTCGCACCAGGAGCGGACGATTCCGGCGGAACCGACTGACTCCCAGCAGGCTCCGGCGGAGAGCACTCCCGGCTGAGGCCAACTGAGGCCGGCTGAGCCCGGATCAGCCGCCGGCCGGCGTCCCGCCGAGCAGACCGCTGAACGCGCCGGCCGACACCGGCGCGGCGAATCGTTCCACGAACACCCGGCGGATCGCCGAACCGAGGGCCGCCGGGTCGGCGGCCCGGATCCGCGCCGCGACGGCCTCGGGATCGCTCCAGTCCTCGATCGCGACATAGGCTCCGGCGCAGTACTCCTCGATCACCGGGGTCGGCGTGGCGACCACCGCCACGCCGAAGGCCGCGGCCTCGACGATCTTGGACGGCAACTGGTTGCGGGCCGCGCTGGAGGCGGGGTTCTGCGGTACCAGGGTGAAGTCGAGATCGGCGTAGACCTCGGGCAGAGCGGCGCTCGTCCCGACGGTGTGCCATCGTGCGCCGGCGGCCGCGGGTCGCAGGGAGTCCGAGAAGCAGGAGAACTCGACCTCAGGCATCGCCTCGACCAGTGCCAGGATCCGGTCCGCGCCCTTGTGCGGGCGCACGGTGCCCAGGTACGCCAGCCGCAGCGGGCCCGGCCGGCGGGCGCCGCGGTCCGCCACCAGCCAGCGGGTCGGCCGGGTGTGCGGGATGACGGCGGACGGACGCTGCGGCAGCCCGAACCGGCGGTAGGCCTCGCCGACGGTCACGCTGGAGAAGGTGTAGGCGTCCGCGGCCCCGGCCGTACGCAGCTGCGAGCGCCGCACACGGGCCGGCGACTTGCGGTGGGTGACGTTGAGGTGCGCGGCCGTCTTCACGGACTTGCGCATCTGCTCCCGCATGAGACTGACGTCGTCGTCGTCGAAGTCCGCCACGAGGGTGACCCCGGGCGCCGTGCGCAGGTCGCGGGCGATGCGATCCAGGGGAGCCAGGCCCTTGGAGATCCAGACCACGACGGGCTCGGTGGCGGACCGCTTCCGGATCGCCTCGGTGAGGCCGGAGTGCCGGCTGGCGGCGAACCGGTTGACCGGGAGGTCGAAGTGCCGTGCGCCGGTCCAGGTGGGGCCGTCGTCCAGCGCCCACAGCTCGACCGTGGCCACCTCCGCCGCGACGAGGCTCAGACTGATGGCACGTCCCAGCGAGTTGGTGACCGCCGATTCAGCGAGCGTGAATACGTGCATGTGGCAGGAGCCTAATCGCCGATCGGCGGGGCTGCCTAACGATGCGTATTACCGGCGATATCTACGAAATCCGGTGCCGCTACGGGCTTTTCGACCGAAGAAAAGGCATTGTCACTGATTCGTCCGCTACCCGAGACGTCCTCCGCCACGACGCCGATCTGCGCATTCGAACCGATCAGTTCATTGCGGTCGACGAGGAAGTCGGCGCTGCCGCTGATGGCGACTCCGCTGGTGGCGAAGCCGGTCAACCGGTTGTCGGTCACGTGCAGGCCCGACGTGCGCCCGAAGGTCACCACGCCGCTCGTCACCGAGCCGCCCTCGTTGAAGCCGGTGTTGCCGTCGACGGTGATGCCGCTGGGGATGTTGGCCCCGGCGCCCTGCACCACCACGAACGCCTGTGCCTCCGCGCCGGGCTTGACGACGATGGAGTTGTCGCTGATCTGGGCGCGCTCCACGCCGCCGTAGACCATGATCGGAGCCCGTCGCGGCTCGTAGTTGCCGCCTTGGTCGTCCTTGCCGGTGCGGGTGTAGAGGATGGTGTTGCCGGTCACGACGCTGTCGTGGGATTGCAGGATCACGGCGATGTTCCACCAGGTGGCGTCGGCGACGGTGTTGCCGGTGATCGTCGTGTGGGCGACGTTCTCGCTCACGATCGAGCGGCGGAACTGGCCGTAGACGACGTTGCCGGTGATCGTCACCATCGAGGCGGAGTGCGGCGCATCGTGGGCGTTGCCGGCGGTGGTGCTCTCGGTGTGGATGCCGACCCGGGCGTCCGTGCCCGGTTTGGCGTTGACCACGTTGCCCGTCACCGTGGCCTGGGCGCCCCACACGACGATGCCGTCCCCGCGGTCCTCGCCGACGTTCGCGCTGGAGCCGGGCCCGCCACCGACGCCGACGACGTCCTTCACCCGGTTGTCGGCGATGACGATGTCGTGGTACTCGCCGCCGTAGCGCACCGCGATGCCGTTCTGGAAGCGATCGATGTGGTTGCCGACGATCCGCACGTCGGAGGCGCGGATCTCGATCCCGTAGTTCCGTTCGCCGGCGGGCGTGCCCAGCTCGTGCGGATTGGTGAGCGTGACGCCGGAGACCTCGACGTTGTCGCCGGTGACGCGCAGCGCCGCGGCATTGGCGATGCCGTCGGTCCAGCGCAGTTCGCCGCCGCCGCGCACGATCGTGTTGGCGGGGATCTCGATGGTGCCGTCGAGCTGGATGACCGACCCGGAGGGCACCTCGATCGCGCGCACACCCTCCGCCGGCAGGCCGGCGATGAAGGCGCGGACCCCGTCGGTGGAGACGGTCTTACCGCTGGGATCGATACCCGGGCCGGCCATCACGGCGGACTCCCCGGTGGGGACGGTCGACGTCACCACCGGCTCGCGCCGGGAGTCGACCGCGAGCGGGGCGATGAACCAGATGGCCCCGACGACCAGCGTCGCGCTGACAGCGACTGCCAGCGGAGCGAGCCATCGAGGCCATCGGCGATGCCGGTCCGTCATCAGCCGCCGGTGGCGCGGAAGACGGCGGTGACGGTGCGGATCATGATCTTCAGGTCCAGCCAGAGCGACCAGTTCTCGATGTAGTAGTTGTCGAACCGGGCGCGTTCGGCGATGGAGGTGTCGCCGCGCAGGCCGTGCACGGCGGCCCAGCCGGTCAGGCCGCACGGCACCCGGTGGCGGGCGACGTAGCCGGGGTAGGCCTCGCGGAACTGCTGCACGAAATGCGGACGCTCCGGGCGCGGGCCGACGATGCTCATGTCACCGCGCAGGATGTTCCACAGCTGCGGCAGCTCGTCGATCGAGGTCTTGCGCAGGAACTTGCCGATCGGGCTGAGCCGGGAGTCCTGGGAGATGTTCCAGTTCGTCTGCGACTCGGCCTCGGTGGCCGGGCGCATCGAGCGGTACTTCATGATCGTGAACATCCGGCCGTCCACACCGACGCGCTGCTGGCGGAAGATGATGCCGGGACCGCCGTCGAGGCGGACCGCCAGGGCGGCCACCGCCATGATCGGCGAGAGCAGCAGGATCGCCAGGCCGGAGAGGGCGACGTCGATCACCCGCTTGATCTGCCAGGCGTAGGTGCGGTAAGTGCGGCGGCGCAGCCGCACCAGCGGCATGCCCCAGACCTCGTCCATGTCGGTGTCGCGAGCGTGCAACTCGAAGAACCGGGGCACCACGAACAGCTCGCACTGCATCCGGTCGCAGGTGCGCACCACGGAGACGAACTCCGCCTCGGAGCTGCGCGAGAACGCGATGATCGCGGTCTTGATGCGCCCCTCGAGCAGCACGTCGGCCAGTTCGGCGGCGTCGGCGAGCACCGGCAGGCCGCTGCGCTCGCGGGCGCTGGTCACCGGGTCGCTGTCGAGGAAGCCGACCGGCTCCAGGCCGTACTCCGGGTGCTCCAGCAGCGACTTGGCGATCTGCGCGCCGACGGCGCCGGCCCCCAGGATGACGGTGCGGTGCCGCACCCGGCCCGACGCCCGCTGGTGGCGGACCAGGGCGTAGGCCAGACCCTTGAAGCAGACCGTCAGCACGCCGGCCACCATCGCGGCCTTGATCAGGTTCCAGTCCACCAGCAGGGCCTTGCCGCCGAGCCGCACGATGACGAACTCGATCGCGGTGGTGCTGGCCAGGGCCATCAGGAACTGGGCCGCCAGGCGGGGCAGATCGTCCAGCACCGACATCGTCAGCCGCGAGCGGTACAGCCCGGAGCCGGCGATCAGCAGGACGAAGCAGAACCCGAAGATCGTCGCGAGCCGCTGGGTATCCGGAAAGAGCAGGATCGGCACCAGGCAGGCGATGACGTCCGCGGCCGCGATGAGCGGGAAGGTGCCCCAGCGGGCACTGCGCTCCCACAGCGACTGCGACGACTGGACCTCCGGCGACCCGGCCGCGGTCTCGCCGGCCTGGGTCTCGCCGGACAGTGTCTGGTCGCGAAGATCGATCACCGTGCGGGTCTGGTGACCCTGCTCACGCTTGTCCGCGGTGCCTTCTCCGACATCGTGCGAACGACGACCGATGCGGTCGGCCCGGTGACGAAGGGCTGCCCGTGACGACCCGTCCATGAACTCTTCCAAGATTCGCACTCTCCTCTGTAAACGCCCAGCGCGGACGTCCCCCCCGGCAAGAAGTGGCCCTGACTTAGGTATAGGTGGGATGGCCTGATTGGTAACCCACCGTACTCGACTCATCCCCACGATGCTCTCCGTAAGGTGACTGGTTGGGCGAATTTCCAGATTTCTTAGTAACTGAATAGCCCGGATGGGCTATCAAGGCTCCGTCGCCGGTGGCGCTGATCCCTCGTCCGTACGAGGCTCCGCGGGGGTGTTTCACCACTGCGGGGGATAGGGCCCGTCGGTCATGACCGGGATTCGTTTTCAGAGATACGTGACCCTGCTCACAGCAGGTGCTTCGCCCGGAGCCGGATGCCGCCGAGAGTAGTCCCCTCGCGCGAACGGGACGGGCTGAATGGGTGAGACCGATTTGCAGATTTATACGATTAGGGGGACTTCCTCGCGGGCCCGGATCGCCCCTCTCCGACGATCGGGTGATCGATTGGCACCAGAGAGTGATGTATTGGAGGATGGTGACCACGCAGCGCTACCACGGTAGCTGTTGGCCAACACCCTCGCCAGATCCGGAGTTCCGGGTCACGGACCGGACCCGCGTCCGGAACCCGGGAGGGTGCCCCACGCGTCTGAGCGTCCGTTGCCCGGGGCGGGGAAACTACGCTAAGAAAGGGAAGACATCCGTATGGAACAGCCGATGAGGGTCGAGCCGAGCGAAGTGCCGGTCGTGATCTTCTGCGGGGGCATGGGAACCCGCCTTCGGGAGGCGAGCGAAAAGCTCCCCAAGCCGCTGGTGGATATCGGCGGACGACCTGTGCTCTGGCACATCATGAAGACCTATGGCCATTACGGCTTCCGTCGCTTCGTCCTGTGCCTCGGTTACAAGGGCGACATGATCAAGGAATACTTCCTCAACTACCGCCGGCTGCAGAGTGACTTCACGCTCCAGCTGAATGGCGAGCACAAGGTCGAGTACCTGACCAACGCCAACGAGGAGGACTGGGAGATCACGTTCGCCGAGACCGGCCTGCAGACCTCCACCGCCACCCGGCTGGCCAAGGTCGAGCACTACCTCGGCGACGCCCAGCACTTCGCGATCACCTACGGTGACGGCGTCGGCGCGGTCGAGCTGGACAAGGCCTTCG